>NZ_JBQCVF010000023.1:0-18559 GCF_051962515.1 Neisseria sp. P0009.S007
ACAGGATATTGACGGACGATATGCGCCGCGAAAGCTTGGCCTAACAAATCATTTTCGAAAACTGCCCATTCGGTTTTGAATGTGGCTTTTTTATCTGCACCTTGCTTGGCGGCATCGGCACGCGCTTGCTCCAATGCAGTTTTGAATTCAGCGCTTTGATCCAGTTTTAATTTTTTAGCTTCTTGGGTAACAACAGTGCTGATAACTTGGCGTTCAGTCAGCATTTGACGCAATTCAGGAGTGTCTTGAACGTTCGGGTTGCTGGCGCGTACGGAAGCAACTTGGTCATCGATAACGCTGCTGTCGATGGCTTGACCGTTGACGGTCACCAAAGTTTGGGCAAACAGGGTGCCGGTAGTCAGGGCAAGCATCAAGGCTGAAGCAAAGTAGGTTTTTTTCATCGTATTTCTCTTTTAAATAATGATTGGAAATAAATTAATGATTAGAAATCAAAGTTTAAGTAGTAATCTTAATGGAAGTATTCGTCCGGCGTGGCCGCTTTGATACTGAGTGCATGAATCAGGCCGTCTGAAAACAAGTCTTGCAAAAGCTGCTTAATCATACGTTGCCGCTGGAGGCGACCGATATTTTCAAATGCGTTGCTGACCACCAATATCGCATAATGCCCGCCGCCTTTATTGCCGGCATGGCCGGCGTGCAGATGGCTCTCATCTTCAAAATCGAAGAACTCAGGCTCAAGTGCCTGCAGGCGTTCCTCGATAATTTGACGCATATTGCTCATTTGAACACGGCTTTAAAGGGTTTAATCAATACTTCTGCGTATACGCCGGCATCGACGTAAGGGTCTTGTTCAGCCCATTCTTGTGCTGCGTCCAAAGATTCAAATTGAGCCACAATCAGGCTGCCGGAAACGCGTTCCGGATTGTCTGGTAGAG
Source organism: Neisseria sp. P0009.S007 (assembly GCF_051962515.1). Taxonomy (NCBI): domain Bacteria; kingdom Pseudomonadati; phylum Pseudomonadota; class Betaproteobacteria; order Neisseriales; family Neisseriaceae; genus Neisseria; species Neisseria sp. P0009.S007. The sequence continues at coordinate 897 of NZ_JBQCVF010000023.1, forward strand.
GATTGGGGCCGGCAGTCAGCAGACGGCCTTGCGCTTTCAATTCTTCCAAGCGTGCCAAATGAGCAGGGCGGGCTGCCATGCGTGCTTCGTGGACATCTTCGGCATCAGTGGCCAAAAGCATGAAATATTCCATTATTGATCCTCCTTAGGCTGGAAACGCATCAGATACATGCCCTGTGCGATAGAAAAAATGATTGTGAAACCCAATGTGCCGAACAATTTGTAATTGACCCATTGGTCTGGAAAATACGTAAAGACAAAGAGATTGGCAGCCCCCATAAAAATCAGGAAGCCAATCCATGCATAAGTCAGGCGCGTCCATACAAAATCAGGAAGCTGCATTTCTTTACCCATCACGGCTTTTAGCCCGTTTTTACCGGCAAGATGGCTAAACAGCATGACGATTGCGCCGATCCAAAACAGAACGGTCGGTTTCCACATGATAAAGCGGTTGTCTTTCAGCAGAATCGTTGCACCGCCAAAAAAGACAATCAAAATCAGACTGACCCATTGCATGGTGTCCAGTTTGCGGTGTTTCCAAAAGGTCAGCGCAGCTTGGGCAATACCGACTATAACCGCAACAGCCGTTGCGGCAATCATGTCTTTGGTGATGATGTATGTGATGAAAAATAAGAATACGGCGAATAAGTCGCTCAAAACCTTCATATATTAATGATGAAACTAATTGAGTAAATGCTAATCATACAGGGAGATGTGTTTTTTTGCACCTTTCCCCATGACTTTAATACCACATATATCCATATGAGATATTTGTTTTGGGTTGGCGAAATTTGTAAAAAAGAAACACAAGCATGCAAAAGTAATAGATTTACCAAGGAATTTCAGGCTGAATAGCCTGTATTGCTTGGCAGAAATGGGTTAAAAATATATCATGACGTAATATCTAGTAAATATATGGTTAAATGCGCGCACATTGGTTAGTACCATAATTTCCGAACAGGGGATCAGTTTTGAAAAAACATCACAATATTAAATTAATTACAGCTTCTATCGCTTTAATGACATCGCTCAGCGCTTCTGCAGGTTTGGGCGGTTTGAACGTTCAATCTCATTTGGGTGAGCCTTTTACAGGCAGTATCACTGTGACTGGCGAGGAAGCTCAGGCTCTGCTTAATGGCGGTAAGGCCACTATTTCAAATGGTAATTTGCGCGCGGCGGTACGCAAATCAGGCGATAAGGCAGTCGTTACCATTCGTTCCTCTAAAGCCATCAAAGATCCTGTTTTGGTTTTCCAAGTAGGTGTCGGCGCGCAATCGCGTGAATACACTGCTATCATCGATCCGGCCGGATACGACGCTAAAGATGCGGCATCCGTCCGCCCCCGTCAAACTGCCGAATCCCAATCCTTCGAGCCGACACGCAATGCCCAACAGCCTGCAACTAAAAACAATAAAGCAGTAGGTAATCAGGCAGCTCAAGCGCGTAAGGATGTGCAGCGTAAGGCTGAGAAAAAACAAGTTCAGACGGCCTCTGCTAAAAACGACACAGCTGCACGTTCAGGTAGACAGCATTTGGTGCGTACGGGTGAAACCCTGATTGCCATTGCGTCCAGCATCCGTCCGCAAGGTATGACCTTGGATCAAACCATTCAAGCATTGGTTAATGCCAATCCGGATGTGTTTATCGATAACAATGCCAACCGTATGTTGGCAGGTAAGGTGCTGAATATTCCAAACCGTAGCGAATTGCAACGTTTGGCTGCTTCTGCTCCTGCTAAAACTAATACGGCAACAGAAAAAGCCAATGAAACCGCTAATGCAACAGAGGCTAAAACAGAAAAACCTGTTGTTCAGCCTGAGGCTCAAACTGAAGCCCAGGTTAAAGATGCTGGCGTAAATACACAGCAACAGGAAGAAGTAAAACAAGCTTCAGCTGAACAAACAGAACAAGCAGCATCTGCAGCGGTTAATGAAAATGCCGCATCGACTGTTCCTGCATCCGATATTCAAGAAGCTATGGCTTCTTCTGATGCTCAAGAGAATGTAGTGGCTTCTGAGTCTGTTGCAACCACTGATTCTATCGCGGAGCAAACAGAGGGCGAATCAAATGGCAATTTATGGAAATGGTTATTGGCAGGCGGTGCAGCCCTTATTGCTGCTTGGTTGTTGTTAAAAGCTGCGGGTAAACGTAAAGACGAGCCTGAAGCAGCACCTGTAAGCCGTATGGATGAAGAGAAGGCTGTACAGAAAGATGTTGCTGCTTCAGCTGCTGCGGTTGCTGCAACTAAAGTAATGCCGTCTGAAAAAACTCAAGATGGCCTGCTTATCGAAGACGATTTTGAAGATGATGTGGTTATCAATGAAGTAGAAGAATCTTCCAATATCGATGATGTCAAACTTGATTTAGGTAAGATTGACAATAGTCAGGCAGGTATTCTTTCAGGTGCAGTAACGCATGATGTTGAGACAGAACAACGTCGCCATGCTGATTGGGACAATATCGAATCAACAGAAAGCGTGTACGAACCTGAACCAGAAAATCCATATCAGCCGGTATCCGTTGTTATGCCTGAACGTAAAGAAGAGCAGGCAAATACATTTGCTGAGTTTGATTTGGCGGCAGAGAAAAAAGTCTCCGAGTCAAGAAATGAAGAGCCACTCGAGTTTACGGTAGAAACCCCTGAAGCTTCAGACGGCCATGCGTTGCCATTCGAGATCAAGCAAGATCAAGACTTGCAAATTCAAGGAACCAAAGAAGAAGTAGAGAAAGAAGAAGCTGCTTCTGAGTTTGTGATTGAAGAAGGTGCATTGGAATGGGGAGCTGAAGATGTTTCAGTAGCCGCCGATAAAAGCAATAGTGAAAGAGGCTTTGTTTCAGAATCAGTTGGCATGACTGCACCGCTTGAAGCCAAATATGATTTGGCTAAGATGTATATCGAAATCGGTGATCCTGAAGCGGCTCGAGAAACATTGCAAGGGCTGATTGAGGAGGCTGAAGGCGATATTCTGCATAAAGCCCAAAAACTGATGAAAGAACTTGGCGCGTAAGTGCTAGTCAAATGAAGATGCCGTTTCAGACGGCATCTTTTTTATGGTAAATTAAAAAGCAAGATTTTATCTGAGTCTATTATTGGTTGGGTAAGATTTCAGCTTTATATGATGGTTGAAGATGAAGGCCGTCTGAAATACAAAATGGAGGCGTGTGTTAATCACGCCTTTTTAATATTTGTTACTTGAGCGTAGGCAACAATATCAATTTACAAGAAGTATAAGAAATGACTGAACAAGTAAATACAACAGGACATCTGGTGCAGCGCTGGGCTTTGACCCTCTCTTATGACGGTAGTCGTTTTTATGGTTGGCAAAAACAGGCTGGAGATTTGCCGACTGTTCAGACGGCCTTAGAGCAGGCATTAACTTCAATAGCAGGAGAGCAGATTAATACTATTGTTGCAGGAAGGACAGATACGGGTGTACATGCGACAGCTCAGGTCGTACACTTTGATACATCTGTAAGCCGTCCGGAGCAAGCGTGGGTGCGTGGAGTCAATGCGCATTTGCCTGACGGTGTGGCTGTATTGCTTGCGCAAAAAGTTGCACCTCATTTTAATGCTCGATTTGATGCTTATGGCCGGCATTACCGTTATTTGCTGGAGTCATCTCCGGTTTGTTCTCCGTTGTTGGTTGGCAGGGTGGGGTGGACACATTTGAAATTAGATTTAAATCTGATGAGGCAGGCTGCTGCTTTATTGGAGGGTGAACATGACTTCTCCAGCTTTCGTGCGGCTGAGTGCCAGGCAAAATCGCCTATAAAAACGCTATATAGGGCAAGTATTAGTGGGACTCCTCGTTATTTGTGCCTTGATTTGCATGGAAATGCATTCTTGCATCATATGGTGCGCAATATTATGGGCGCATTGGTATATGTGGGAAGTGGTAGGATTAGTGTGGATGAATTTCAGTCAATCTTTTATGCAAGAAGCAGATTGAAAGCGCCTCCGACCTTTATGTCTGACGGTCTATATTTGACAGGCGTTGATTATCCTGATGAGTTTGGGGTGGTAAGACTGCCTCTGCCTGAGTGGATGAATGTTTCGGGTAACGTTTTTCAGACGGCCTAATTGGCGGATTGTTGGTATAAAAGCAACAAAATAGCTGGATTGATGTGTAAATTAATAAAGTGTTGTAAAAATGCACAATTGGTTTTAAAAGAAATTTATCATTGATTTTAAATAATAAATTTCATTTTTTTAGGCTGTGTTTGCCTTTGCTGGGTTTCAAGGGTGGTGGGGGTGGATTGAATAAAGTTTGTTTTTTTAGAGAGGAGCAATTATAGTAACAGTCATGGAATCGCTGATTCCAGCGATAATGTAAGCCTAAGCGGATTGTCCGGTCTGCTTAAGTTATTTCTTCACAATAGAAAAGGAATACAGCAATGAAAAAATCTCTGATTGCTCTGACTTTGGCAGCTCTGCCTGTTGCAGCTATGGCTGATGTGACTCTGTACGGTCAAGTTAAAGCCGGCGTTGAAATTTCTAAAGTAAAAGTGGGTAAAGCTACTTCTAAAACTGCTACTGAGATTGCTGACTACGGTTCTCGCATCGGCTTCAAAGGCCACGAACACTTGGGTAGCAACTTGAATGCTATTTGGCAAGTTGAACAAAACACTTCTATCGCCGGTGGTGACTCTGGTTTTGCTAACCGTGAATCTTTCATTGGTTTGGAAGGTGGTTTCGGTAAAGTTCGTGCCGGTAACCTGAACACTGCTCTGAAAGACAGTAGCGACAGCTTCGACCCTTGGGAATCTGGTGCCGCTAACGCAGATGCTCTGCAACTGGGTAAAATTAAACGTGTAGATACTCGTAAAGTATCTGTACGTTACGACACTCCTGTATTTGGTGGTTTCAGTGCAAGCGTACAATACCAACCTCGCGACAATGCTAACCCTGGCGATAAATACACTCACACTGTGAAAAGCCGTGAATCTTACGATTTGGGCCTGAACTACGAAAACTCTGGCTTCTTCGGTCGCTATGCTGGTTCTTATGCTAAACGTGCTGACTTGGATGCTGGCTACTTGGATGCATTCAACGGCAACACTACTTTGGCTGCTGGTGCTTACAAAGATCACCAAGCACACCGTCTGACTGCTGGTTACGATGCTAACAACCTGATGGTTGCTGTTGTAGGTCAATACGAAGGCTTCAAAGCTGACGTAGCTGGTGCTAAGAAAAACGAACGTACTGAAGTTGGTGCAACTGCTGCTTACCGCTTCGGCAACGTAACTCCTCGTGTTTCTTACGCTCACGGCTTCAAAGCTAAAGAAGATGGCGTAAAACAAAAAAATAGCGCTTACAACCAAGTTATCGTTGGTGCTGACTACGACTTCTCTAAACGCACTTCTGCCCTGTTGTCTGCCGGCTGGTTGAAAGAAGGCAAAGGCGACTACAAATACGAGAAAACTGCTGGTACTGTTGGCCTGCGTCACAAATTCTAATCTGACTTAAGATTAGTCTGAAAAAAGAGCCTGTTTTATATAGGCTCTTTTTGTTTTTGTAAGAAATGTATTTTGTCATTGTAGGGGTAGGTTAAAGTATTTTCGATATTCGTTTTCAGGCGGCCTATGGAAATTTAAGTCAGGTTCTATTCTATTTAATATATGCTAAATGAAATTTCAGAAATTGTTTTGAGTATTATTATAAATAAGTTAATAATATGGGGATGATTCTTGGATTGAGTTGATTTTCCTATGTTTCATGCCTAATAATAAAAGGTTCATCTAATGTAGTTCTAAAGTATTATTAGTATGTAGAATCTGGTTTTAAGATTTGTAAACTTGATTTTAATCAAATTATTGCTGATAGATGATTCATATAATATAAGTGTTTAGAGTATCGATATATCGGGAATAGCCATGTCCTGTCTTGAAATGAAGTGCTTAAGTGGCATTTGGAAACGAATCCTTATGCTGTTTGCTGTATTTTTCGTGATGATGGTAAGCCTGCCTGCTTACGCGGAACGCTTGCCTGATTTCTTGGCAAAAGTTCAGCCGTCTGAAATTTTCCCAGGTGCTGACCGCTACGGTAAGCCTGAAGGTAAGCCCTTGGTTGCTCGCGTGTACAAGGGCGAAGAGCAGCTTGGCTTGGTTTATATCACGACTGACGTGGTCAATACGCGCGGTTATTCGAGCAAACCGATCGATACGATGGTTGCATTGGCCAATGATGGCACTATTGCCGGCGCAAAATTGGTTGAGCACCATGAGCCGATTATGCTGATCGGTATCCCGCAATCCCGTGTCGATAAATTCATTGACAAATATATCGGCTTAAATTTTATTAAAAACCCGCCTCAACCAGGTGTTGCACCAGGGGATATTATTAGTGGTGCGACTGTGACCCTGATGGTCATCAATGACAGTATTCAGCGCTCTGTTAAAGCAGTAATCCATCAATATCATTTGGGTACAGATAAAGCAGTTCAAGCCGGTACGGCAGCTGCTTCCGACGAACAGTCTGCCGAGCCTGCCGTTCAAACCCGTCCGCGTCGTGTTGCCAATCAAGACAAACAAGATATCCTGTCATGGAATGCGCTTTTGGAACAAAAAGCCGTCGGTCATCTGCATATTTCTATCGACGAAATCAATAAACTGTTTGAGAAAAGCGGTAAAGCAGGTGTGGCAGATCATGCGGAGCAGGGTGATGGTAACGATACATTTATTGATCTGTATGTTGCCTTGGTCAGCCAGCCTTCCATCGGTAAAAGCCTTTTAGGTGAAGCCGGTTGGAACAACCTGCAAAAACGTTTGAAACCTGGCCAAGAAGCCGTGATGGTGGCCGGCGAAGGTCGCTATTCTTGGAAAGGTTCGGGTTATGTTCGCGGTGGTATCTTTGACCGTATTGAAATGATTCAAGGCGATACCAGCTTCCGCTTTACCGATGCGCAACATGAACGTGTAGTTGCTTTATCCGCCGAAGGTGCGCCTGCATTTAAAGAAGTTTCTTGGTTCACTATCCCCGAAGGTGTGGAATTTGATGGTGCTGAACCATGGCGTTTACAACTGATGATTCAACGTGTGTTGAGTGTTAACGATAAGGCTTTCGTAACTGCAGATTTGGATTACGAATTGCCAAAAGGCTACTACGTTGACGATCCTAAAGCACCGCCGGTTGAAATTAGTGCACCGGTTGAGCCGGTGGCTGTGGCAGCCTCTGCTCCGGAAGAAAGTACAGGTATTGCAGAAGATGCAACGGCTGAGGAAGGCGTATCCAACCAACTTTGGAAACAGGTTTGGAAAGCCAAACAAGGTCAAATCGTGGTTGTCGGTATTGCTTTGACAATTCTTCTGTTGGTATTCCTGTTCCAAGATTGGATTGTCCGTTACGAAAAATGGTATGACCGATTCCGTCTCTGTTTCCTGACCTTTACGCTGTTTTATATCGGCTGGTATGCTCAGGCACAATTATCGGTAGTGAATACTTTGACGTTGTTCTCAGCTGTTTTGACTGAGTTCCACTGGGAATTTTTCCTGATGGATCCGCTGGTATTCATTCTGTGGCTCTTTACAGCGGCGACCATGCTGTTGTGGAACCGCGGTACATTCTGTGGATGGCTGTGCCCTTTCGGTGCATTGCAAGAGTTAACCAACCGTATCGCTAAAAAATTGGGTCTGAAACAAATTACAGTGCCACACTTGTTGCATACCCGTCTGAGTGCGATTAAATATGTAATTTTCTTCGCTTTGCTGGCAATTTCCCTGTACGATTTGGGTACGGCTGAAAAATTTGCTGAAATTGAGCCTTTCAAAACTGCAATTATTTTGAAATTCATGCGTGAATGGTGGTTTGTTCTGTTCGCCGCCGCTTTGCTGATTGCAGGCTTGTTCATCGAACGTTTCTTCTGCCGTTATCTGTGTCCTTTGGGTGCAGGTATTGCATTGCCGGGCCGCTTCCGTGTGTTTGATTGGCTGCGCCGTTATAAAATGTGCGGTAACCCATGCCAGATTTGTACACACGAATGTCCCGTACAGGCAATCGCACCTGAAGGCGACATTCATCCGAACGAATGTATCCAATGTCTGCATTGTCAGGTAATGTATCATCACGATACGCGTTGTCCCCAAGTAGTGGCAACGAATAAGAAAAAACAAAAACAAGCGGCGGCAAAAGCTGAACAGCATGATGCGGCAGTGACGCAAAATGCTCAAGAACAAGTCGTCCAGTTTGTTAAAAAAGAATCGGCAATCAGTGTCGACAAGTAGTAATTTATCAATAAAAAAAGAGGGCTGTATCGGCAGCCTGACTTAGAAAGTTTTTCATCGGCAGGCCGTCTGAAAAATCGGCCGCCGGATTTTATCCAAGGAGTGTCGTATGTCAGACGAAAAATTAGAACAAAACGGCTTAAGCCGTCGTTCATTCTTAGGTACTGCCGCTGCTTCCGGTGCGGGTATTGCTGGTGCCGGTTTGTTGGGCTTGGCCGGTTGCTCTAACGGCGAGGGTGATAAAGCTGCTGCTTCCGGTGCTGCACCTGCCGAAAAAGCCGCTGCTCATTCTGCCGAACCGGGCAAACAAACTTCCGAAGTTGGTCCAGGCGAACTTGACCAATACTACGGTTTCTTGTCAGGCGGTCAATCAGGTGAAATGCGCTTGATCGGCGTACCTTCTATGCGTGAGTTGATGCGTATCCCTGTGTTCAATATGGACAGCGCTACCGGTTGGGGTCGTACCAACGAGAGCCTGCGTATTTTGAATGAAAAAATTACGCCGGAAACCCGTAAATTCCTGCAAGACAGCGGTCTGCGTTGCTACCCTAACGGCGACTTGCACCACCCGCACTTGTCTTTCACCGACCAAACTTACGATGGCCGTTATGCTTACGCCAACGATAAAGCAAACACCCGTGTTTGCCGTATCCGCTTGGATGTGATGAAAACTGATAAAATCATCGATATTCCTAATGCTTCAGGTATCCACGGTCTGCGTCCTCAACGCTATCCGAAAACTGGCTACGTATTTGCCAACGGTGAGCATATCGTTCCTGTTGACGGCGTAGGCAAATGGGATGATCCTAAAACTTGGAATGCCGTTTATACTGCAGTTGATGGCGAAACCATGGACATCGCATGGCAAGTATTGGTAGACGGTAACTTGGATAATGGCGATGCCGACTACCAAGGTAAATACTCTTTCTCTACCTGCTATAACTCTGAGCGCGCTCTGACTGTACAAGGTGCATCTTCTAACGAACAAGACTGGTGTGTAGTATTTAACCTGGCCGCCATCGAAGAAGGCATCAAAAAAGGCGACTTCAAAGAAGTTAACGGCGTAAAAATGTTGGACGGTCGTGCGGAAGCCAACTCTCCATACACTCGTTACATCCCGGTTCCTAACTCTCCTCACGGTTGTAATGCAAGCCCTGACGGCAAATACATCATGCTCAACGGTAAACTGTCTCCAACCGTTACCGTATTGGATGTTAGCAAACTGGATGACTTGTTTGCAGGTAAAATCAAAGAGCGCGATGTTGTCGTAGCCGAGCCTCAACTGGGTCTTGGCCCATTACACACTGCATTTGACGGTCGCGGCAATGCCTATACTACATTGTTTATCGACAGTCAAATGGTGAAATGGAACATCGACGACGCGATTAAAGCCTATAAAGGCGAGAAAATCGATCCGATCAAACAAAAACTCGACGTTCACTATCAACCGGGTCACAACCACACTACCATGGGCGAAACCAAAGAAGCCGACGGTAAATGGTTGGTATCTTTGAACAAGTTCTCTAAAGACCGCTTCTTGAATGCCGGTCCTTTGAAACCTGAGTGTGACCAATTGATCGACATCTCCGGCGACGAAATGCGTCTGGTGCATGACAATCCGACTTTTGCCGAACCACACGACTTGTGCTTGGTTGCTGCGTCTAAAGTGAACCCAAGCAAAACTTGGGACCGCAAAGACCCATGGTTCTGGCAAGAAGCTTTGGAACAAGCTCAAAAAGACGGTGTTGAGCTGGAAAAAGCTGCCAAAGTCGTACGTGAAGGCAACAAAGTACGCGTGTACATGACTGCCGTTGCGCCTGCTTACAGCGTTCCTCAATTTGAAGTGAACCAAGGCGACGAAGTTACCGTATATGTAACCAACGTTGAGACCATTGAAGACTTGACTCACGGCTTTACTTTGGAAGGTTATGGCATTGCTATGGAGATTGGCCCGCAAGCTACATCTTCTGTAACCTTCAAAGCTGTCCGTCCAGGCGTACACTGGTACTACTGCCAATGGTTCTGCCACGCATTGCACATGGAAATGTCTGGCCAAATGATTGTTAAACCAAAATAATTTCGGTTTGATGATTTAATTCTTCAGGCCGTCTGAAAAAACATTCTTTCAGACGGCCTTTATAGCAAAGTTGTTTGTCGGCCGATATGGTCACAAAATGAAAGCCATCATCAGACAGCTTTGCTATAACACCAAAATACCTGTTTCCGCATCGGTTTATCATGCGGCAAGCAGGCCGTCTGAAACAGAGATATGATTATGACGCACACACAAATCCATCGTTCCAAATGGCAACGTGCCGCACTCGTATTGCTGCTTGGCAGCATGGTTCAGACGGCCTTTGCCGCAGTCATCAACGTATCCGCACAAGACAATCTCAATGATGCTTTGGCGCGCGCCCAAGCCGGCGATACGCTCAAGCTTGCCTCCGGTATATACAAAACCAAACTCTATATCGACAAACCCATTACCATCGAAGGCCCTGCCGACCGTTCCGCCAAGATTGTCGGCGACCGGAGTGGGAGGACGGTTGCCGTTCATGCGCCTGATGTAACTTTGCGCAATCTGACCGTTTCCCATTCCGGCATGAGTTTGCCGGCAATGGATGCCGGTATCTATTTAGAAGAGACGGCAACGCGCGCGCTGGTGGAGCATAACAACATCGTCGACAATTCCGTCGGCGTGTATATTCACGGTGCGGCAGAATCCATGGTGCGGGAAAATAAAATCATCGGCGATGCAACCCTGCGCGTCAACGAACGCGGCAACGGCGTAACCGTCTGGAATGCGCCCGGTGCGCAAGTGATTGATAACGATATTTCCAAAGGCCGTGACGGTATTTTTTCAAATACCAGTACCCATAATACCTACAAAGGCAACCGTTTTAGCGACTTACGCTTTGCCGTCCATTATATGTACACCAATGACAGCGAAGTCAGCAACAATATCTCCGTCGGCAACAATATGGGTTATGTGCTGATGTTTTCCGAACGCCTGAAAGTGTATGGCAACATTGCCGTTGGCAGCCGCGACCAAGGCATTATGCTCAACTACGTCAATTATTCCGAAATTCACGATAATGTGATCAACAAGGCAGGCAAATGCGTGTTTGCCTACAATGCCAACTACAATAAAATTTTCGACAACCATTTTGAAAACTGTCAAATCGGTATTCACTTTACCGCGGCCATTGAAGGCACAAGCCTGTTCAATAATTCGTTTATCAACAACGAAAGCCAAGTCAAATACGTCAGCACCCGTTTCCTTGATTGGGGCGAGGGTGGTCGCGGCAACTATTGGAGCGATAACAGCGCCTTTGACCTTGACGGCGACGGCTTCGGCGACAGTGCCTACCGTCCCAATGGGATTATCGACCAAATCATCTGGCGCGCACCCGTCGCCCGGTTATTGATGAACAGCCCTGCCATCAGCATTGTCAAATGGGCGCAATCTCAATTTCCCGCCATCCTGCCCGGCGGCGTAATTGACAGCAAGCCTTTGATGAACCCTGTCCGCAATAAAACGACAACCAAATACGAAGCCATGAAGGACGAATTGCTGCATGAAGCAAAAACGCACCAATCCGAATGGGGTAATGCCGAAAACGGTGCGTTGACAGGCGGAAATGCCAATATGTAACCTTTCAGACGGCCCAATATCAAAGGCCGTCTGAAACATTCACTAGAGGAATATCCATGAGCAGTACCAACCACGTTGAATTAAGAAACGTGACCAAGCAGTTTGGCAGCCAAAAGGCCGTCAACCAAGTCGATCTGGTTCTCAAGGCTGGCGAGAGCGTCGGCATGGCAGGACACAACGGTGCAGGCAAATCTACCATTATGAAGCTGATACTCGGCCTGATTACGCCGACCGAGGGCGAAGTGATGCTTTTGGGAGAGCCGACCGGCAGTAAAGCAGGGGCGCAGCGTCGCAGCCAAATCGGTTACCTGCCTGAAACGGTTGCATTGCACCCTTCATTGACCGGTATCGAAACCATGGATTTCTATGCCAAACTAAAAAAACAGCCCCTGAGTAAAAACCGCGAATTGCTCGAGCGTGTCGGCATTTCCCAGGCCGCACGCCGCCGTGTCGGCACTTACTCTAAAGGTATGCGTCAACGCCTCGCTTTGGCACAAGCCTTGTTGGGCGAGCCTAAAGTTTTATTGTTTGACGAGCCAACTACCGGCCTTGATCCGGCTTCACGTCAAATGTTTTACGAAGTTGTGCGCGAACTCAATGGGCGCGGCGCAACCGTATTGCTCAGCACCCATGCACTGGCCGAGCTTGACGGCCACGCCGACCGCATCATCGTTATGAAAAACGGCGTGAAAGTTGCTGACGGCAGCATGGATGAGTTGCATGTTCAAAGCGGTCTACCGCTGACCGTCAACGTCCGCTTGAAAGAAGCGCGCCCGTTGAGCGAGCGTTGGCATCCGCTTTCAGACGGCCTGTCGTATAAAGCGCAATGTAAAGCCGAAGAGCGTATGGGACTTTTGAGCGAATTGGGTGATTTGGGCAGTCTTGCCTACATCGATATCCACACGCCAACACTTGATGATATGTACGCGCAATTCTTGAAGAGGGAAGACGTATGAACCCCGTTTGGATTATTACCGGCAAAGAAGTCCGAGACAGCCTGCGCAACCGTTGGGTTCTTGCCGCCGCACTTTTGCTTGCCGCATTGGCACTGTCATTAGGCTTTCTCGGCAGCTCGCCTACCGGTTCGGTCAAGGTTGATCCCTTGACGGTAACTGTAGTCAGTCTGTCCAGCCTGTCTATCTTCTTGATCCCGCTGATTGCGATGTTGCTCTCTTATGATGCACTGATCGGCGAAATCGAGCGCGGTACAATGGCGTTGTTGCTAAGTTACCCCATCTCGCGCAACCAAATCCTTGCCGGTAAATTTATCGGCCACCTCATCATTCTTGCCCTTGCTACCACCGCAGGCTACGGATTGGCAGGTATTACCCTTCAGCTTGCCAACGGCGGTTTTGATATTGCCGCATGGCAACCTTTCGCCCTTTTGATTGCTGCCAGCGTGATTCTTGGCGCAGCCTTTTTGTCCATGGGCTATTTGATCAGCGCAAAAGTTAAAGAACGCGGTACAGCCGCCGGTATCGCCATCGGCGTATGGCTGTTTTTTGTCGTTATTTTCGATATGGCGCTTTTGGGTGTTTTGGTTGCCGATACCGAACAAGTCATTACCGCGCCTGTAGTGGAAACCGTTCTTCTGTTCAACCCCGCAGACATTTATCGCCTGCTGAACCTGACGGGTTACGAAAATACAGCCATGTATGCCGGCATGGCAGGTTTGAGCGAACAAATCAGCCTGAGTATGCCTATTTTGCTGACGGCTCAGGTATTATGGGTTATCATTCCTTTGATTTTAGCCGCCTGGATTTTCGGAAAGCGACAAATATGAGAAAAATATTATTGACAACCTTCACACTCATCGCATTGGCAGCCTGCAGCAAGCAGGACAACAGCCCTCCGCCTGCGCCCCAACAAATCAGCGACAGCGCGGTCGGTCATTACTGCAGCATGAATTTGACTGAACACAACGGCCCTAAAGCGCAAATCTTCTTGAACGGCAAACCTGACAAACCGGTTTGGTTTTCCACCATCAAGCAGATGTTCGGCTACACCAAACTGCCCGAAGAGCCTAAAGGCATTCATGCCATCTATGTTACCGATATGGGTAAAGTCAAAGATTGGGAAAAACCCAATGCTGACACTGAATGGATAGATGCGAAAAAGGCCTATTACGTTATTGAAAGCAGCTTTATTGGCGGCATGGGTGCGGAAGACGCGCTTCCGTTTGCCGACAAGGCTCAGGCTGAAAAATTCGCCAAAGAAAAAGGCGGCAGAGTAGTCGGTTTTGCAGAGATGCCCGACGAATACATTTTCAAATAAAACAACCAATAAAGGCCGTCTGAAACAGTTTCAGACGGCCTTTGTGTTGGAAGCTGCCGATTGCTGATTTAATGAATGCGGCTTTCAATATAAAGATAAAAAATCTAAGGAATACTTTATGTCCACCCCTTTAACGCGCCGCCGTTTCCTTGCCATAGCTGCCACCCTTGCCGCCGGTGTCAGCATTCCTTTTGCCATCAGCCGCAAAACCAATCAGCTGACTCATTCAGCCAGCCCGAATCAAGAAGGGCAGCCTGTTATCTGGAAAGGGATTGCATTAGGCTCGGGTGCGGAATTGCGTTTGTTCGGCGTTGGGCGCAGGCAGGCGGAGATACTGATCAACAAAGTATTGGCAGAAGTTTCACGGTTGGAAAAAATCTTCAGCCTGTATCGGGACGACAGCCTGATCAGCCGTTTAAACCGAGAAGGCCGTCTGAAGAATCCGCCATCCGATTTTTTGCAGCTGCTCAGTATCAGCCGAGATATCCATCAGCTGACGCAGGGTGCATTTGATCCCAGCATTCAGCCTTTGTGGAATCTGTATGCCAACTATTTCAGGAGAAACCCCAAAACCGAAACGCCACCATCTGAACGCAGTATCAAAGACACGCTCAAATTAGTGGATTTCAACAAAGTCGATTTTGATACTAAAGAAATCCGTTTTGCCCAAAAAGGCATGGGCTTGTCGCTTAACGGCATTGCCCAAGGCTATATCACCGACAAAGTAGCCGAATTGTTGAAGCAGCAAGGCGTTACCCAGGCATTGATTGATATGGGGGAGATTTACGGCTTTGATAATGCCAACCAGCGCGAGTGGAATGTCAGCATTCGCAATCCTGACCAAGAAGACCAAATCCTGACCACCATTGCCATGAAAAATCAAGCGTTTGCCACATCGGGTGGCTATGGCACGGTGATGGACGAAGCTGGCAAATTTACCCATCTTTTTGATCCGCGTACAGGCGGAAGCCAACCGCGCTATAAAAGCATGAGCGTCATGGCGGAAAGTGCGGCAGTTGCCGATGCTTTTTCTACCGCATTTTCTATTATGGATGAAGCGGCCATCCGAGCAGCGGCCCAAGTTAAAAAGGCACAGGTTTGGCTGGTGATGCCAAATAATGAATTG
Source organism: Neisseria sp. P0009.S007 (assembly GCF_051962515.1). Taxonomy (NCBI): domain Bacteria; kingdom Pseudomonadati; phylum Pseudomonadota; class Betaproteobacteria; order Neisseriales; family Neisseriaceae; genus Neisseria; species Neisseria sp. P0009.S007. The sequence goes on from NZ_JBQCVF010000023.1 coordinate 16,172, forward strand.
AAGAAGATTTGAGATTGAGAAAAAGAATAGTTTTGCCAGTTGCTTTGAATATATGAATAAGGGAAAGTCTAAAATATTGAAATAATGAAATATAAAAAAAGAAGGGCTGCCCAAGGGGCAACCCTGAAACTCTTGCAGCTGGGAGTAATTAGCAAGAGATTACGACACTTAAAACAAAAATTCACTCATTTCAAAGCACGAAGCTTTAATATCTAAGCAAAACGGTATTTCGACCGCTCAAACCCCTTCGATACGGAGAAACACAACATACATGGGAAAATCCGACAAAGTGGTTTGAAGCAATTCAGATGAACGGTCTGTAATGCAGATAACCGGATATCTTTAGATAAACGGTATAATATCAGGATAAGCGGAACATTACTAGTGAATATTATAAAAAAGTAGAATAATTCATTTAGTGATTGATTATATTGAATAAAAACATGATTTCTTATTGAACTTTTTTACAACATATTGATTTGGTTTTAAAAAGGGAATTACGTAAGTATTTGGCGTTAATCAAAAAACTTGTTTTGAGCTTTGAGAAGAGATAATCAATAGAAAAAGGCCGTCTGAATGTTCAGACGGCCTTTTTTCAAAAAGTTACTTATTTGGTTGCAGAAGCAGTAGAAGCAGCTTCGGCTTGAGCGCCTGCAGCTGCGTTTTCACCCCATGCCGCAGGATATTTGTAACCGGCAAAGCGTTTTTGTGAGTAAGCTTTGAACTCGTCAGAGTTGTAGGCTTCGGTTACATCTTTCAGCCATTGGCTGTCTTTGTCGGCAGTGCGGACGGCAGACCAGTTAACGTAGGCAAAGCTTGGCTCTTGGAACAGGGCTTCGGTCAGTTTCATGCCGCTGCTCATGGCGTAGTTGCCGTTAACGATGGCAAAGTCAACGTCGGCACGGCTGCGTGGCAGTTGGGCGGCTTCAAGCTCTACGATTTGGATATTTTTTGGATTCTCGGCAATATCGTTTTTAGAAGCAGTCAGCGGATCAACGTCGGCTTTCAGTTTAATCCAGCCCAATTCGTTCAACATAACCAATGCACGGGCAAAGTTGGATGGGTCGTTAGGCGCAGAAACGCTGACGCCGTCTTTCACTTCGTCCAAAGATTTCAGTTTGCCAGGGTACAGGCCCAAAGGTGCAGTCGGTACTTGGAAGGCTTCAGTGATGTCCAGTTTGTGTTCTTTTTTGAAGTCATCCAGATAAGGTTTGTGTTGGAAGATGTTGATGTCCAATTCGCCTTCAGCCAAAGCAAGGTTGGGGCGCACATAGTCGGTGAACTCGATCAGTTTGACTTTATAGCCTTTTTTCTCCAAAGCCGGTTGGATTTGGTCTTTTACCATATCGCCGAAGTCGCCGACGGTTGTACCGAAGACGATTTCTTTTTTCTCTGCGCCGTTGTCGGCAGAAGAAGCAGCAGAGGCAGCAGGCGCGCTGTCTTTTTGACCACCGCAGGCAGCCAATACGATGGCCAGCGCAGCAGCAGAAAGGGTTTTGAAGAATGTGTTGGTTTTCATATTTTGCTCCAGATGGATGATAAAACGGTTTCAGACGGCCTTAAGCTGCCGCCGTCAAAAAAAGAGGAATTGTAAATCTATTTTGGGAATATGAGGGTGTTTTTTGTAGATTTATTTGGTATATCCTAATATGTTCTAAATAGATAACAGGCCGTCTGAAAAATAGTAAGTCCATTTCAGACGGCCTGGTTTGTTTAACGTTTATCCAGTTTGCGCGCCAATCTGTTGCCGATACCTTGAATCAGGATAACGAGTAAAACCAGGATGGCAACGATGAAGATGATGACTTCCATTTGATAGCGGTAGTAGCCGTAACGGATAGCAAGGTCGCCCAAACCGCCGCCGCCAATCATACCTGCCGCCGCGCTGTACGACAAAAGGCCAATAGCCAGTACGGTAATGCTGGAAACCATACCTGCGCGCGCTTCATTCAAAAGCACTTTGCAGATGATGCTCATGGGTGAGGCACCCATTGCGGAGGCCGCTTCAATTACGCCTCTGGGTACTTCGCGCAGGTTTTGCTCAACCAGACGGGCGAAGTAGAATAGGCCGGATACGCTCAATACCAATGAGGCGGCAACCGGGCCGATGGTCGTGCCGATGATGGCGCGTGTAACAGGAATCATGGCAATCATCAGGATGACGAAAGGGAATGCGCGCATCAGGTTGACCAGGTTGTCCAAAAACAAATTCAGCTGTTTGTTGTAGTGCAACTGATGGCTTGACGTCACAAACAGCAATACGCCCAAAATCGTACCGAAGATAACGGCGAAAGTAGTCGATAGGCCGACCATAATAAAGGTTTCGCCCAAGGCTTGGATAATTTCGCCCTTCATGCTGACGATGGTCTCAACAGCACTTTCAAATGT
>NZ_JBQCVF010000023.1:18659-23342 GCF_051962515.1 Neisseria sp. P0009.S007
ATAATAAAGGTTTCGCCCAAGGCTTGGATAATTTCGCCCTTCATGCTGACGATGGTCTCAACAGCACTTTCAAATGTTAAATCTGCCATATTAGTCCTCTCGAATCAGCTCTTGCCCGATTTCGGATTGGGCATGGATTTGGTTGCCGTGTACTTCAACGATTTCCAGCAGACGGCCTTTATCCAAGAGGGCGGCACGGTCGCACAGGCGGCGGATAACGCTCATTTCGTGGGTAACGATGACGATGGTTACGTTGAAACGTCGGTTGATGTCTTCCAAACATTTCAAAACGCTGCGCGTAGTGGCGGGGTCGAGGGCGGAAGTGGGTTCGTCGGCGAGGATGACTTGAGGTTGCGGCGCCAGCGCACGGGCAATGCCGACACGTTGTTTTTGACCGCCGGAAAGTTGGGACGGGTAATGGTTGGCACGGTCTTGCAAGTCGACAATTTCCAAACATTCTTCAACACGCGCTTGGATTTTTTTAGACGGCCATTTGGCAATTTCTAAAGGGAAGGCGACGTTTTCGGCAACGGTACGGTTGCTCAATAGGTTGAACTGTTGGAATACCATGCCGATGTTTTGTCGGGCGTGGCGCAGTTGCGTGGCGTTGAGTGCGGTCAGCTCTTGGCCGCACACGCTGACGGTACCTGTATCCGGACGTTCCAATAAGTTAATCAGGCGCAGCAGGGTGGATTTGCCTGCGCCGGAATAGCCCATCAAGCCAAAGATTTCACCCTGTTTGATTTCGAGGCTGGTCGGCTCGACGGCGACAAAGTCTTTGTTGTCGCGTGTTTGATAGTGTTTGGAGACGTGATCCAGAATAATCATGGTTTATCCGTGTTTTCTTTAATTCGTGTGGCCATCAGGGTGTGCAGACGGCGGTTGTCGGCGCGTGCGACGGTAAATTGCAGGCTGCCGATGATGACTTTTTCGCCGCGTACGGGCAGGTGTCCCAATTCTTGAATGACCAGGCCACCGATGGTATCGGCTTCTTCGCTGCTGTATTCCGTACCGAAGAAGGTGTTGATGTCTTTGATTTCGGTGGCAGCGTGGATGCGCCAGCGTTCGGAAGAAACGGCGTGGATATTGTCGGCGCTGTCGTCTTCATCAAATTCGTCTTCGATGTCGCCGACGATTTGCTCGATGATGTCTTCAAAGGTTACCAGGCCGGATGTACCGCCGTATTCGTCAATGACAATCGCCATGTGGTTGCGTTGTTCGCGGAATTCTTTTAAAAGGGAGGCCAGTGATTTGCCTTCGGGGACGAAAACGGCAGGGCGCAAGACGGATTTCAGGTGGAACTGCTCGGGGTTGAACATATATTTGAGCAGGTCTTTGGCGTGCAAAATGCCCAAAACTTCGTCTTTGTCTTCGCCGATGACGGGGAAACGCGAATGGGCGGTTTCGATGATGTAGGCCGTGATGCGCTCGATGCTGTCGTTTTCTTTCAATACGTTCATGCGGCTGCGCGTAATCATGGCATCGCGCACTTCCAGCTCGGCAAAGTCCAATACTTTTTCCAGCCGGGTCAGTGTGTCGGCATCAAAAACTTCCTGCTCGTGCGCTTGGCGCAGCAGGGTCAATACGTCTTCGGCGGAATCAGGCTCGCCGGCAAGTCGGGAGATTAGGCGTTCGAAAAACTTGGGTTTCGACTGCGTACCGTCCATTTTAATATTCGTCCTCTTGGTAGGGGTTGGGGAAGCCTGCCGCCAGCATCAGGCGGATTTCTTCGGCTTCCATTATTTCGGCTTCATTGTCTTCGATGTGGTCGTAGCCCATCAGGTGTAAAGTACCGTGTATGGTCAGGTGGGCAAAATGCTGCTCAGGTGTTTTGCCTTGTTCGGCGGCCTCTTTCAAAACCACTTGCGGACAAATCACCAAATCACCATACAAGCCGTCTGAAAACTGGTCGGGCAGGATTTCGCCTTCGTTGAGCGCAAAACTCAATACATTGGTGGCGTAATCTTTGCCGCGGTAGTCGCGGTTGTAGGCGCGGGCTTCTTCTTCGTCCAGAAGAATCAGGCTGATGTCAGCGCGGCGGTATTCGTTTTTCAAGGCAGACCATGCCCAGCGGTAAAAATCGCGTTCGCTCGGAAGGTCGGCGGCGGAAGAGGCGTTTTCAAAGTTCAGATGAAAACGTTGCCGCTGTAAGGATAAAAAAGGATATTTTTTGGCGCGTTTCATGTTGTCCGGAAAATTTGGTTTTTAGGTGTAAATATAACATATTCACCCACATGCCGTCTGAAAAACCGCCCAAAATATGATAGACTTCATGCCGTTTTCCATCTTTCAGGCAACCATTATGAACCCGAAAAAACTCGTTATCGCCAGTCGCGAAAGCCTGCTTGCCATGTGGCAGGCAAAACACATCCAAGGCCGTCTGAAAGCCCTGTATCCCGATTGCGAAGTCGAGATTTTGGGCATGACCACGCGCGGCGACCAGATTTTGGATAGAACTTTGTCAAAGGTCGGCGGTAAAGGCTTGTTTGTCAAAGAGTTGGAACAGGCTTTGTATGACGGCCGGGCTGATTTGGCCGTGCATTCGATTAAAGACGTACCGATGGATTTGCCTGAAGGTTTCGCGCTTGCAGCCATCGGCGAACGCGCCAATCCGTTTGACGCATTTGTGTCCAACCAATACGCGCGTCTGGAAGAAATGCCCAAAGGCGCCGTCGTCGGCACATCCAGCCTGCGCCGCGAAGCCCAGTTGCGCGCGCGCTATCCGCATTTGGTCATCAAACCTTTGCGCGGCAATGTGCAAACCCGTTTGTCCAAACTCGATAACGGCGAATACGACGCGATTATCTTGGCTGCCGCCGGTTTGCAGCGTCTGGAATTGGACGAACGCATCCGCATGATTTTGTCGGAATCCGACAGTCTGCCTGCCGCCGGACAAGGTGCATTGGGTATTGAAATTGCAGCGCATCGCGAAGATTTGTACGAAGTCTTGAAGCCGTTAAACCACGATACCACACACGCCTGCGTTACAGCCGAACGCGCATTGGCACGTGCTTTGGGCGGAAGCTGCCAAGTGCCGCTGGCCGCATATTGCACTGAAGAAAACGGCTTGCTGACCTTGCGCGGCTTGGTCGGCCATCCCGACGGCTCGGTCATTTTGCAGGCGGACGCGCAAGCACCTGCCGAATACGCCGATGCTTTGGGTCGCGCTGTCGCCAAAAAACTGTCAGATGACGGTGCGGAAGAATTGATTGCCGCCGTATTGCAAGAACAGGCTTAAAACAGCATAGATAATGTAAAAGGCCGTCTGAAACTTTCAGACGGCCTTTGTTTGGTTGATGCTTAAGGATTCATAATCCGCGCAACCAAAGCTTTTTCTTTGCCTTGCATATTCGGGATTTTGACCTGAATGCCGTTGCCTGGGGCAACATCGACAGGCTGACCTTTGCGGGTCATTTGTTCCAATTTGATGGTTTGGTTGCCGCTCGGGTGGATGATTTCGAGTGAATCGCCGACTGCAAAGCGGTTTTTGACTTCGATGGTCGCCCAGCCGTTTTCATCGATTTCGGTAACGTGGCCGACATATTGGCTTTGTTTGGCGATAGAGTGGCCGGTCAGGTAGTTTTGGTAATCCTGAGTTTGGTGGCGCTCAAGGAAGCCGCTGGTGTAGCCGCGGTTGGCAAGGCCTTCGAGTTCGCTCAACAGGCTGTAATCAAACGGACGGCCTGCGACGGCATCATCAATCGCTTTGCGGTAGGACTGGGCGACGCGGGCGACGTAATAGAGCGACTTGGTACGGCCTTCGACTTTGAGACTGTCCACGCCGATTTTGGCCAGTTTCTCAACCACTTCAATGCCGCGCAGGTCTTTGGAGTTCATGATGTAGGTGCCGTGTTCGTCTTCCATAATCGGCATCATTTCGCCCGGGCGGTTGGACTCTTCAATCAGGAAAACTTTATCGGCGTAGGGATGGCGTTTTTGACCGTTGATGCCTTCGAAGTTTTGGTTGGCTTCTTCTTGGGCTTTTTCAAAGTTGAAACCTTGCAGAAGCTGGGCATCACCCGCGTCGCTTTCGACGGCGTTGTGGACTTTGTAGTCCCAACGGCAGGAGTTGGTGCAGGTGCCTTGGTTGGGGTCGCGGTGGTTGAAGTAGCCCGACAATAGGCAACGGCCGGAGTAAGCGATGCACAATGCGCCGTGGATGAAGACTTCAAGCTCGATGTCGGGACATTCTTGGCGGATTTCGGCGATTTCTTCCATGCTCAATTCACGCGACAGAATAATGCGTTCAACGCCGATGTTCTGCCAGAATTTTACGCCCCAGTAGTTGGTGGTGTTGGCCTGTACGGACAGGTGAATCGGCATTTCCGGCCATTTTTCGCGCACGGTCATGATCAAACCCGGATCCGCCATAATCAGCGCATCGGGTTTCATGGCAATCAAAGGCTCCATATCGGAAACGAAGGTTTTGAGCTTGGAGTTGTGCGGCAGCGTATTGACGGTCAGGAAGAATTTTTTGTTGCGCTCGTGCGCTTCTTTAATGCCTTGCTCGAGGACGTCGAGTTTGGCAAATTCGTTGTTGCGGGCGCGCAGGGAGTAACGCGGGCTGCCGGCGTAAACGGCGTCTGCGCCGTAATCGTAGGCGGCACGCATACGTTCGAGGCCGCCTGCAGGCAATAAGAGTTCGGGTGCTTTCATGTTTTATGCTTTTTAAAATGTTTTCAG
>NZ_JBQCVF010000024.1:0-15922 GCF_051962515.1 Neisseria sp. P0009.S007
CGCATACGTTCGAGGCCGCCTGCAGGCAATAAGAGTTCGGGTGCTTTCATGTTTTATGCTTTTTAAAATGTTTTCAGACGGCCTTTAAGGGAAGAGGGAAGGCCGTCTGAAAGATGTTTGAAGAATGGGCGAATTATCCGCTGTTTTTGTGTTTCGGTCAATTTTGTGTCGGGTTTGCGCTTTGTTTTTTATACGGAAAATGTCCTATATGGGCAAAGGTGAAAAGGGGCTTTAATTTATTAGAAATGTAAAAAAAGCAGGGTTGGGCGGAATAATTTAACAAAAAACCGTTCAAGCAATGTATTTTCTTGTAAAATATCAAGCTTCATTTTAAAAAATATTCGGATTAGTTACCGATTTTGACCGACGGAAGGTTTATGGATTTTCGTTTTGACATTATTTATGAATACCGCTGGATGTTTTTATACGGCGTGTTGACAACGCTGGGACTGACGGTGGTTGCAACGGCAGGTGGCTCGGTTTTGGGTTTGCTGTTGGCATTGGCGCGTTTGATCAATCCGGAAAAAGCCGGTGTGCCGATGCGTGCCTTGGCTTGGGTGTTGCGTAAGATTTCTTTTTGGTATGTTACGCTGTTCCGCGGTACGCCATTGTTTGTACAAATTGTGATTTGGGCTTATGTTTGGTTCCCATTTTTCGTTCACCCGGCCGACGGTGTGCTGATTAGCGGCGAAGCAGCTGTTGATCTGCGCCGTTCTTATGGTGCGCTGATTGCCGGTTCTTTGGCTTTGGTTGCGAACTCGGGTGCGTATATTTGTGAAATTTTCCGTGCCGGTATTCAATCGATTGATAAAGGCCAAATGGAAGCTGCGCGTTCTTTGGGGCTGACCTATACTCAGGCGATGCGTTATGTGATTTTGCCGCAAGCTTTGCGCCGTATGTTGCCGCCATTGGCCAGTGAGTTTATTACGTTGTTGAAAGACAGCTCATTGCTTTCCGTCATTGGCGTGGCAGAGTTGGCTTATGTACAAAGCACGATTACCGGCCGCTATTCTGTCTATGAAGAGCCGCTTTATACAATTGCGCTGATTTATTTGGTGCTGACAAGCTTTTTGGGTTGGGTATTCCTGCGATTGGAAAACCGTTACAATCCGCAACACCGCTAATCGCTTTAAATCAAAAAAAGGAAGACTTTTTCAAGTCTTCCTTTTTTTATTTGCTGTCAATGTTTCAGACGGCCTTGAATCAGAATGCTTCACCGACTTTGACACCGCCAGCGATGTCTTTTGGCGTTGCCAGTTTGGCAGTTGCTTGTTGGGCGGCTTGGAATGCTTCGGTTGCCATGATGTCGGCGGCTTCTTGTACGGTCAATGTGTTGGCCATGTATTGCCAACGCGCTGCCAAGTCGGCGTTTGCCGGTGCGTGGAAACCGTCTCGCAATTCATCTACCAAATCGGGACGGTTGCACACCAGTACAATATCGCAGCCTGCTTCAAAAGAAAGGCGGGCGCGTTCTTTAATACCGCCGACACCGCATGCGCCTTCCATGGTCAGGTCGTCTGAAAAGATAACGCCGTTAAATCCGATTTCTTGGCGCAGGATTTGTTTCAGCCATTTTTCGGAGAAGCCGGCAGGTTGGCTGTCGGTTTGCGGGTATACGACGTGGGCAGGCATGACTGCGGCCATGCCTGCTTGGCTCAATGCTCGGAAGGGGATAAGGTCTGCGGCTTCTAGCTCTTCTCGGCTGCGTTCGTCGCAAGGCAGGACGTGATGGCTGTCGCCTTCGACAAAGCCGTGGCCGGGGAAGTGTTTGCCGCAAGATTTCATGCCGCCTTTGTTCAGACCTTTTTGCAGGGCAAGGGCAAGCTGGGTAACGATGTTGGCGTCGCGGTGGAAACTGCGGTTGCCGATGACGGCGCATTGACCCCAGTCCAAATCCAATACAGGCGTAAAGGATAGGTCGATACCGCAGGCGGAGAGTTCGGTTGCCAAAACCCAGCCGACTTGTTCTGCTTGGGTACAGGCGGCTTCTTGGCCTTCGTTATCCCAAATTTCGCCCAATACATTCATGGCAGGCAGGCGGGTGAAGCCGTCAATAAAACGTTGAACCCGTCCGCCTTCGTGGTCGACGGCGATGATAAGTTCAGGTGTACGGACGGCTTTGATTTCTTGAACCAAAGCTTTGAGCTGGGAAACGTTTTCAAAGTTGCGGCGGAACAAAATAACGCCACCGACGGCAGGGTCGAGCAGGCGTTGTTTTTCTTCTTCGGTCAGATGATAGGCAGCGACGTCGGCCATGACTGGGCCGCGTGGAAGATGAGGCGTATTCATTGTTTTGTCCTGAATAATGTATCTATTGGATAATCGTTATGTTCAGACGGCCTGAGAGTGTAAGAATATCTCAGGCCGTCTGAATATTGGTTTTGAATTAGGCAGTTGCTTTTTTCTTGTCTTTTAAGATGAAAACCAACACAACCATCACGATGCCGGTTACCACAAAACCTAAAGGCGCAGAGCCGGTCATGCCCAGTGCGAGGTAGCCTGTGGCAGCAGATGCGGCTACGGTCAGCGCATAAGGGAATTGCGAGGTAACGTGGTCGATGTGGTTACAGTGTGCGCCGGTAGAAGAGAGGATAGTGGTATCGGAAATTGGCGAGCAGTGGTCGCCAAATACGGCACCGGCCATTACGGCAGACATGCAAGGGATAATCAGCGAAGGTTCGACTTTGACGGCCATGGCGGCGGCAATCGGCAACATGATGCCGAATGTGCCCCAGCTTGTGCCGGTAGCGAAGGCCATCACGCCTGCGAGCATAAACAAAATCACGGGTAGGAAGCCTGCGTGGATATTGCCTGCCACCAAAGTGGAGAGGTATTCGCCGGTGTGCATCTCGCTGACAACGGTGCTGATGATCCATGCCAAAATTAAGATGGTAATGGCACCGCGCATAGAGATGATGCCCTGCCAAATGGCTTTAGGGTAATCGCCGGTTTTGATGGTGCCGATGGTGCAGAGGATGACGGCCAATACGCCGCAGGTGCCGCCGAATACGAGGGAAGTGTTTACATCGGTATTTTCAAATGCGCTGAGCAAAGAGAAGGTTTCAGAAGCTTGTGCGCCAGTGTAAATCATGGCGGAAACAGTGGCGACGATCAGTACCAAAACCGGCACAATCAGAGCGAATACGCGACCGTTGGGATGGCCTGTTTCAACGGTTTCATCATGAATTTCATTCAAAGCGGCGCGTTCCAAACGGGCCATGGAGCCGATGTCGAAGGAGAACCAGGCCACGACAAACACCATAATCAATGCGAAGACGGCGTAGTAATTCATCAGGCTCATGGCCACGAATGCGCCCATTGGTGTGTAGTCTGTGATGTTGTAAGTCACCAAAAGGCCTGCCAAAGTAGCAATAATCGATGCCCCCCAGCTGGATACAGGCATCAAAACGCACATCGGCGCGGCAGTGGAGTCAAGGATATAAGCCAGTTTGGCGCGGGAAACTTTGAATTTGTCGGTTACAGGGCGGGCAATCGCGCCGACGGCAAGGCTGTGGAAATAGTCGTCAATAAAGGTAACGAATACCAGGCAGGCAGTCAGCAGCTTCGCACCACGGCGGCCTTTGATGTGCTGTTTTGCCCAATCGGCAAATGCTTGGTTACTGCCTGAATGCGTCAGCAGGGAAGTGAAAATCCCCAAAAGCACTAAGAAGAGCAGGATTTTGGGTTTGCCCAAAGACCAATCGCCGTCCGCCCAAGTCAGGCTGACGGCCATGTCTTTCAAGTGAACCAAGGCATCAAGCGGATTACCGCCTACCAGCAGGAATGAGCCGACGATAATGCCGACACCCAAGGACAGCAATACACGACGCGTGGCAATGGCCAGGGCAAGCGCGATGGCTGCAGGAATAATGGATAAAATAGAATTCGAATAATTAATAAGTTGCATAATTATATTGTATATAAGCGGTGAAATATTTTCAGACGGCCTAAACTGGAAGACGGATAACAAAATACCCACCGCCTCTGACAGATGGGTATTTTATCATTTAACGCATCATCATGCCGTCTGAAAATCTTGCTATTGCAGATTTAGCGCGAGGAACAAAGTATTGCCTTCGCGTTGTACCAAAAGCGGTACGTTTTTGCCTGCGCTTTCCAATGCGCTACGGAAAGTGGATTCGTCATTGACGCTGATTTGGCTGACGGCAATAATTTCGTCGCCGCGTTTGAGGCCGGCACGTTCGGCCGCACCGCTAACGCGCAGAACGATTAAGCGTTGTTTGCCGTCTGCGTTTTCAACCTGCAAAGTTAGGCCTGCATTTTCAACGGTAAATCCGTCATGGCCGCCTTCGTGTTGCGGGTGTTCGGCTTCTTTTGCAGAAGTTTCCGTTTGTTCGGCTGCGCTGCCAAGTTTGACTTTGACATCGGTTTGTTTGCCGCCGCGCCAAATGCTCAAAGTCACTTCTTTGCCCGGCATCATCGAGCCGACCATGACCGGCAAGTCGCTGGAGGCACGGACTTCTTCTCCGTTTACGCTGCGGACAATATCGCCGACTTGCAACCCGGCTTGTTGCGCTGCGCTGTTCGGCATGATTTTGGCAATCAGCGCGCCGCTTGCTTTGTCCAAACCGAAAGATTTGGCCAAATCGTAAGAAACTTCTTGGATAACCACGCCTAATTGACCGCGTTGGACTTTGCCGTTGGCTTTTAATTGATCGGCCACATTCATGGCAACATCAATCGGAATGGCAAACGAAATGCCCATGAAACCGCCGCTTCGGCTGTAAATTTGCGAGTTGATGCCGACTACTTGGCCGCGGAGGTTGAATAACGGGCCGCCTGAGTTGCCGGGGTTGATGGCAACGTCGGTTTGGATGAACGGCGTGTAGTTTTCATTCGGCAGGCTGCGGCCTTTAGCGGAGACGATGCCTGAAGTTACGCTGTTGTCAAAGCCGAAAGGTGCGCCGATGGCGGCTACCCATTCGCCCGGTTTCAAATCTTTCGGATTGCCGATTTTGACAACCGGCAAGTCTTCTTGCGGCTCAATTTTTAAGAGGGCAACGTCGGATTGGGCGTCTGAGCCGACCAGTTTGGCCGTGTATTCGCGTTTGTCGTTGAGCAGGACTTTGATATTGCCCATGCCAGCAACCACGTGGGTATTGGTCAGGATATAGCCGTCTTTGCTGATGATGAAGCCGGAGCCGAAATTCAGATCGTCGCTTTCGGTATCTTCTTGCGGCATGTCTGGCATATTGGGAACAAGGCGTTTGAAGAACTCGTAAAACGGATCGTTGTCGGGAAATTGGCTCAGGTCCATGCTGTGGTCGTCATCCGGTGTCGCAGAGCGTTTTGCCGGTGTCGCTTGAATATTGACGACGGCCTGTCCTTCGTTTTGCACCAGTTGGGCGAAGTCGGGCAACAACATACCGACTTTTCCGTCATCGGTATTGGTTTCAATACGTTGAACGAGTTCTTTGTTTTCGTCTTTGTCGAAAAAGGTGCTGACTTTGTCGCAACCTGAAAGAAGGGAAGCTGAGAGGACAGCAAGGGCCAGATATGTGTTTGTTTTAATATGCACGAAAGTTCCTTTTGCCGGTGCCTATCGTATTGTCGGCATGCGTTTGAATCGGCAGGCAGTTTTATTGTTTGAATGCTGTTTAAATGTATAAGGTAGGATTTTTACACTTTAACGGTTTTTTTTCAAGCATTTCATTTTAAATGAAAAAATGATAATTGGGATTTTATTGTTTTAAGGCCGTCTGAAAACTTTTGAATATGACCTGTCGGTCGGTTCGCTTTTTTCAGACGGCCTTTAAATTGTGGTCAGTCGTGTTGATCCAAATGGTAGATCTGTGCCACGGCATCGATTAATTCGCTGTTGTCCGAGCCAGCTTTATTGAGCGTGCGTGTCGGAGAGTGGAGCAGTTTGTTGGTCAACTGAATGGAGAGGCGTTCGAGGACATCCTCGGCGGATACGCCTTTTGCCAGTTGCTTCATGGCATTTTCCAATACTTGGCGGCGTGCACGTTCACCTTCGTCGCGCAAGGCGCGGATAAGCGGAACGCTTTGGCGGTTTTTCTGTAGGCGGATAAATTCGCTGACTTTTTCTTCCACCATGCTTTCAGCCGCCGCCGCTGCTTTTTTGCGCGCATCTTTACCGCTTTGGACAATGTCCATCATGTCGTCTACGGTATAGAGATATGCGTCTTCCAATTCGCCGACTTCGGCTTCGATATCGCGCGGAACAGCCAAATCCAGCAGGAAAACAGGCATGTTGTGGCGTTTTTTCAATGCGCGTTCGACCATGCCTTTGCCGACGAGTGGGAGTTGGCTGGCAGTGGAAGAAACAACCACGTCGTAATCGTGAAGAATATCGGGCAATTCGTTCAGCAGGCAAGCTTCGGCGTTGACACCGAGTTTGTCGCACAATTCCTGCGCGCGCTGGTGTGTGCGGTTGGCAACGGTAATGAGCTTGGGATTTTTGGCGGCAAAATAAGTAGCCACCAGCTCAATCATTTCGCCTGCGCCGATAAAAAGGACGTTCAGATCAGAAATGGAAGGGAAGATTTGCTCTGCCATTTTGACCGATGCAGAAGCCATGGAGACGGAGTTTTCGCCGACAGCAGTGTCGGTACGCACTTCTTTGGCAACGGCAAAGGTTTTTTGAAACAGGGCGTTTAAGTGGGTGTTGATGCTTTCCTGTTCTTGCGCAACGCGGACGGCATCTTTGATTTGACCGAGAATTTGCGGTTCGCCCAAGACCATGGAATCTAAACCGCAGGCGACGCGGAAGGCGTGGCGGACGGTTTCATTATTATCTAAGGTATAGAGGTAAGGGCGGATTTCTTCGGCAGGCAGGTCGTGATATTGTGCCAACCAGTCGATGATTTTTTCGGTTTCGCCGACGCAGTAAAGCTCGGTGCGGTTGCAGGTAGAAAGAATGACTGCTTCTTCCGCCGCCTCACTACGCGCGAGGTTGGACACGGCATCCGGCAGATTTGCAGCTGCAAATGCCAGTTTTTCGCGTATGCTCAAGGGCGCGGTTTGGTGATTGAGTCCGACGACGGTAAGTTGCATGGTTATGGTATGACTGGGTAGTGTGTGTGGTGGGTATTATAGCTTAAGTGGGCTTTAAAATGAATGTGTTGGGGGAGAAGATGCAATGAGGTTTGCCATCGAAAAGGCCGTCTGAAAAGATTCAGACGGCCTTTTATCAAGAAAGGCTTAAACGGCTTCAGCTTCTTCTGCCAAGAAACCGCGCAGTTTTTGCATAGCTTTGGCTTCGATTTGGCGGATGCGTTCGGCAGATACACCGTATTCGGCAGCCAATTCGTGCAGGGTCAAACCGCCATCGTCTTGCAACCAGCGGCTTTCAACGATACGGCGGCTGCGGTCGTCCAGTTGTGCCAAGGCGTTTTGCAGACCTTCGGTTTGCAGGGCGTAGTGGGCTTGTTTGGACAACTGGCGGCTAGGCTCTGCATCGTGATCGGCCAACCAGTCGATAGGGGCGAAGTTGTCTTCGTCATCGTTGTTTTCTGCCATGATGCCGATATCGTGACCGGTCATGCGTTGTTCCATTTCCAAGACTTCGGACAATTTGACGCCCAAATCGTCGGCGATTTCTTGCGCTTCTTTTGGAGACAAGGCATTCAGGTTTTTACGCATGCTGCGCAGATTGAAGAACAGTTTGCGTTGCGGTTTGGTTGTGGCAACGCGGACCAAACGCCAGTTGCGCAAAATGAATTCATGGATTTCGGCTTTAATCCAATGCACGGCAAACGAAAACAGGCGCGCGCCGCGGCTCGGTTCGTAGCGTTTGACGGCTTTCATCAGGCCGATATTACCTTCTTGAATCAGGTCGGCTTGGTTGAGGCCGTAGCCGTCGTAACCGCGTGCAATGGATACGACGACGCGAAGATGAGACAGAATAAGCTGTTTGGCGGCGTTGAGATCGCCTTTTTGTTGACGTTCGGCCAGTTGTGTTTCTTCTTCGGCAGTCAGCATGGGAATGCTGTTGACAGTATGAATGTATTGCTCGAGGCTACCGTTGCCGCTGTGGATAACGGGTAATGCAAAAGCTTTATTCATAAAGGATACTCTCCTTGATTGGGCCGTCTGAAAACGGCTTTTTGTTTATTGTGTGACAAGCAGTATAACACTGCCTGTGGTTTGTTTTGTTATGGGTTGGATTTTTTCTGTAAATTAACGATAGATCCAATAGTTTTTACTGCTTGAATCGCAAGGGTTGATTGTCTTAGAAAATTTGAGTGATTTGCTAGGTTTTGGCTAAGTATATTACAAACATTTCTGTATGTAAATAGTTTTGGTGATAAAAAAGACCTTGTATAACAAGGTCTTAAAAATTTTTTATTCTGGTTTTTTCCGGCCAATCAGGATAAGGAATACGCCGATAACGGCCAAAATGCTGATAAGCCATGTTGAGCCGCCTGCTTTCATATAAGGCGTTTCGCCGATATAGCCTTTAACGTGGCCTTCGAGGACGGTTTCTGTATCCGGTTGGGCTTCGGCAACAATCGTACCTTTAGGGGAAATAATGGCGGTCGCGCCGGTATTGGTGGCGCGAACCATGTAGCGGCCCAGTTCCATTGCACGCGCTTGGGACTGTTGAAGCTGCTGGTACATGGCATTGGACTTGCCATACCACGCCATATTGCTGATGTTGGCAAGCAAGGTGGAGCGTTTCGCCGTTGCAATGAGTTCGTCGCCGAAACCGTCTTCATAGCAGATATTGAAGGCGACTTTTTGATCTTTCATCACCAAAGGCGCTTGGTTGTCGCCGCCTTTTTGAAAGTCGGCCAAAGGCATATCCATCATTTTATAGAGGCGCTCGGTAATGGTGGGCAAGGGCTTGTATTCGCCAAATGGAACGAGGTGGTTCTTGGCGTAGTAGGGGATGGTATCGGAAGTGCTGTTGTGATAGTCGCTCAAATTGATGACTGCATTTTCGTAGCCGTTGCCGTCGGGCGTATATTGGCTGATACCGATGGCCAACGCGCTGCCGTTGCTTTGCGCTTGCTCGGCGAATTGTTCCAAGATGCCTTCGGGCAGGTCTTGGCGCATCAGTGGCAGGGCGGTCTCGGGCAGGATGACGATGTCAGCACTGGTTTTGCTGATTTGTTCGTAGTATTTCTGAATGGTTGGGATGATTTGCTCTTCTTTCCATTTCAGATTTTGCTCGATATTGCCTTGAATCAGGGCAACCGTGCTGGTGCTGCCGTCAGGGCGGGTGTATTCGGTTTGTTGGGAAATGTAGCCGACGGAGCAGAGTGCAACGATAAGGAATAAGGGCAGGAGGCGGTGTTTCAGACGGCCGTGGTTGTCAATCAGCAACACCAGCCATGCGCTGAGAAAAGCGGTTGCCAGCGTGACCATATGAATGCCGCCCAAAGGCGCGAAGCCTGCCAACGGGCTGTCTTTGATGATTTGGGAATAGCCGATTGCACCCCAGCCGAATCCAGTCAGGAAACGTTCGCGGGCAAATTCTGCCAGCGTCCACAAAATCGGCAGCAGGAGGCCGGTTTTGGCCCAGCGCGACAGGTTGCATTTTCTCCACACCCAAAAACAGATGGCCGGATAAAGCGCAAGAAATGCCGGCAGCAGGAAGGTGAGGGGGATGGCGTATGAATCCGGCAAACCCGAAACATCATGCAAGGCAGTGTGTATCCAATAAAACTGCGCCGTATAACCGATTAATCCGAACAGATAGGCAGTCATGACGGCAAAGCGTGGACGCAATTCAATCAGGCGTATCAGCGCGCCAAACAACAGCGGCATCAGCCAGAAATGATAATACGGGGCGAAAGTGAACGGTGTCGCGGCGGCAATCAAGATGACCAGCGGCCAGTAAAGCAGCGGATGTTGCCAATATTGTTCGAGTTTACGGAAAATATTCATGCTTTAAATGGTATTGAGGCCGTCTGAAAAGTTTTCAGACGGCAGGGAAACAAAATCAGTCTTTTTGAAACAATTTCATTGCAGGCAGGACGATTGCGCAAGCCAATGCACCGGCGGCTACTCCGACCACCAAGTTGGCGATATGTTCCATCATGCCGCTGTCCCAATGCTGTGCGTGGAGGAAATCGTGCAAAAAGCCAAGGTTGTGGGTGATCAGTCCGCCGCCAACCAAGAACATCGCCAGCGTACCGACAATGCTCAAGCCACGCATAAACCAAGGCATAAATGAAATCAAACTGCGTCCGATACCTTGCACAGCAACGCTTTTTTGGCGCATCAACATCATGCCGAGGTCGTCAAGTTTGACGATAATGCCGACCAAACCATAGACCAATGCCGTCATGCCGACACCGATGGCGGCCATAACCAAAGAACGCGTCATCAGGTCATATTTTTCAACAACGCCCAGCGCGATAATAATAATTTCGGCGGAGAGGATGAAATCTGTGCGGACCGCGCCTTTCACTTTTGTTTTTTCGTCTGTGACTTCAGGCTCGGCATCGTGTCCGTCTTCGTGTTCATTGCGGTGCAAGAATTTGTGCAACAGTTTTTCCACGCCTTCAAAACACAAATAAACACCGCCGATCATCAACAAGGGCGTAATCAGCGCTGGCAGGAAAGCGGAAAGCAACAGTGCAAGCGGCACCAGAATCAGCTTATTGACCAGAGAGCCTTTTGCCACCGCCCAAATAATCGGCAATTCGCGCTCGGCGGATACGCCGGTTACCTGATTGGCGTTGAGCGCCAAATCGTCACCGACCACGCCGGCGGTTTTTTTTGCGGCGACTTTGGTCATCATCGCTACGTCGTCCAAAACGGCGGTAATGTCGTCCAAAAGCGTAAAGAGAGAGGCGAAGGCCATAATGTTGTCCGGATAAAATCAAATAAACGCGCGATTATATATGAAAATTCAGTTGCTTGAATGGTTTCAGACGGCCTTTGACGGAAATTAACCAAAGGCCGTCTGAAAATGCTATTTCGGCGTATAACGTCCAGCCATGGCTTTATACACCATATTTTCGTATTTCAAGGCTTCATAGCGTTGGTTCAGTAGGTTTTGCGCCGAGCTGTATTCCGAATTCAAAGCCTCCAGCCAGTCTTTCAGCTCGTTTTTACCGTGTTGGTAGCGTACTTGATAGTAATGGCTGTTTTTCTTGTCCAACTGATAACGCTGTTCTTGATTGGCAAGGCTGGCCTGCGCGTTTTTGTAGGCAAGGTAATTGGTGTTGACCTCGTTGAGCGCGGTAGTCAGGGCTTTTTCAAAATTCAGCTTGGCACTGTCCATCTCCGCTTGTACGGTTTTGTCTTTCCATTTCATGATCTGCCAATTAAGGAAAGGCAGATTGATGGTGGCCGATCCGCCTAACATAGGGATATTGAACGTGCTTTTCGCTTTATCGGAAGACGTACTCAAACTTGCGCCCAAAGTAATCGACGGATACCAACTGCGTTTTTGCGCGTTGACCGATTGCTGCGACGCCTGCAGGCGGTATTCGGCGGCGCGCAGGTCGGGGCGGTTGGCTAAAACGGTAATCGGTACGTCCAAGTTCACGCCTTTGACCGGCAGCAGGCGGAATTGTGCCGGATCGGCGGCCATGTTTTCAGACGGCCTTAAATTCAATAAATTACGCAAAACCTGTTTTTGCGTATCCAAATTGTTTTGCAAAGACAACAGGCTGTTTTCTGCGCTCAGCAATGACTGTTTGGCTTGGGTCGGCTGGCTTGAGTCGGCTCGGCCGTAGTGGAACTTGGCATTCGCAATGCGGTTGATTTCCTGGTATTGCTTCAGCGATTTTTTCGCCAACTCGATGGCTTCGTTCAGGTAGGAGATATTGAAATACGCATCGGCGACATTATTAATCAAAGTCAGGCGTGTATTGGCCATGTCTTCATGCGTGGCTTGGTATTCCCATACCTGCGCATCGGCAGTGGCACTGAGTTTGCGCCACAAATCCAATTCGTAGCTCAAACCAAGCTGGCTGCTGAAGGTATTGCCATGGCTGCCGGTTTTCAGGTTTTTAGAAGCGTTCGCGCCCAACGATCCGCTGAACGAAGGCACCAAATCCGCGCCCAAAATATTGGCTTGATACAAAGCTTTGTTGACGCTGATGGCGGCCTGTTTCAAATCGACATTGTTCGCCAGCGCCTGCTCCATCAGCGCATTGAGCTGCTGGCTTTGGTAGATTTCCCACCAGTTGCCGTTTACATCGTAGCGTTCGGCAGTTTCCGCCGCGCTCATGACTTGGCCGGTCGCTTCCAGCGTCAGGTTCGGATTGGCTTTAGGCGCGGCGCACGCACTTAGGGCAAGGGCAACAGCCAATGATAAGGCTGCTTGGGAAAAAGGTTTCGTCTTCATAAAAAATCTTTCGGGTAACAGCATTTCAGACGGCCCTAAAATAATAGGCCGTCTGAAACATAATCAATCCTGAGCCAGCGCATCAATCGGGTTGAGCTTGGAAGCCTTGTTGGCAGGCATAAAGCCGAACGCGACGCCGATGGCGGTGGAGCAGACGACTGCGCCGATGACGGAAGTCATGGAAATGCTCATTGGGAAGTCGGTAACAAAATAGTTGAACACCAGGCTGATGCTTGCGGACAGCAATACGCCGGACAGGCCGCCGATGATACAGATTAAGACGGCCTCAATCAGGAACTGTTGCAAAATATTGTTGCGGCGTGCGCCGATTGCCATGCGAACGCCGATTTCTTTGGTGCGCTCGGTAACGGAGACCAGCATGATGTTCATCACGCCGATACCGCCGACCACCAAAGAGATGACCGCGATGGAAGAAATCAGCAGCGTCATGGTGCCGGTTGTGCTTTCCACCATTTCTTTGATGCTGTCGCTGTTGTTCATAAAGAAGTCTTCTGTACCGTGGCGTGCTTTCAGCAGCTCGGTCAGGCTTTTTTCGGCAACCTGTGTGTTGGCATCGTCTTTGATTTTGACAACGATGGAGTTGGTATAGCTTTCGCCGGTAATTTGGTGCATGACCGTTGTATAAGGCGACCAAAGCATCAGCGAGTCGGAATTGCCAAATGAGTTGTCATCCTTTTTCATAATGCCGATGACGGTTAGCGGACGTTTTTTGAAAAGGATGGTTTTGCCTAAAGGATTGACACCTTCGCCGAAGAGTTTGGTTTTGGTGTTTTGGTCGATGACGACAACTTGGGCATCGGTTTTTACATCGTCATCATCAAACAGACGGCCTTCTTCCAATTTCAAACCGCGCACGTCGAAATATTGTTCGCCTACGCCGTAAAGCGAGGCGGTCAGGTCGGTGTTGCGGTAGGTCAAGGTGCCGCTGGAGTTGGTTTGAGGGGTGGCGGAGGCGACGTAACTTTGTTGGCTGATAGCTTTTGCGTCATTAATCGTCAGTGTCTTGATCCGTCCGCTTCTACGGTCGCCAAAACCACGGCCGGGGAAGATACTGATGGTGTTTGTGCCCATCGAGTTGATGTCTTCCAAGATTTTTTGTTGAGAACCATTACCCAAGGCCACTACCGATACTACCGAAGCGATACCGATGATAATCCCCAGCATGGTCAGCAGCGAACGCATTTTGTGCGCCATAATCGCCTGTACCGACATTTTGAATGCTTCCATAAATTGATCGTAATAAAACGACCAGGAAGCTTTTTCTTTAATCCTCTCCACTTTGCTTGGCGGAATATCGGGATTTTTAGACGTATCCGAAATAATCTGACCGTCGCGAATTTCGATGACGCGGTTTGCATTTGCCGCAATGCCCGGATCGTGGGTAACCATAATCACGGTATGCCCGTCTTCGTGCAGCTTGTGGATGATTTCCATCACATTTTTACCGCTGGCGGTATCCAATGCGCCGGTTGGTTCGTCGGCAAAGATGATTTCGCCGCCGTTCATCAACGCGCGGGCAATCGAAACGCGCTGTTGCTGCCCGCCGGAAAGTTCGCTGGGTTTGTTGCCTTCTTTATTTTGCAAACCCAAATCGCCCAACAGTTTTTCCGCACGTTCCGCGCGCTCTTTGCTGTCCATGCCCATATATACGGCAGGCAGGGCGACGTTGTCCCGGGCGGTCAGCGAACTTAACAGGTTGTAACGCTGGAAAATAAAGCCGAAACGCTCACGGCGCAAAGCCGCCAGCTCATCCGGCTGCATTTGCGATGTTTCGATGCCGTCGATTTGATAAGAGCCGGAAGTGGCGGAATCCAGACAGCCCAAGATATTCATCAGCGTTGATTTGCCCGAGCCGGATTGGCCGATAATCGCCACAAAGTCGCCTTTTTCAATAGAAAGGCTGACATCTTTCAATACATGCACACGGTTTTCACCGCTACCGAAAAAACGGTTGATATTCTTACATTCGATTAAACTCATAATCTTTCCGGGCGAAAAATAGACATACAGAAACCAAGGCCGTCTGAAACACAGCCAAACCTTTCAGACGGCCTTAATCAATCAGCGGGGAGGGCCGCCGCCCATCATCGCGCGTTCGCTGCTCTTATTCTTTTCGTCTGCGCTCATTTCAGAAACGATTACTTTTTCGCCTTCTTTCAAGCCGCTTTTGATTTCGGTATTCATACTATCTTTCAAACCGACGGTTACTTCGCGTTCTACCGCTTTATTGTCTGCACCCAAAATGCTGACATAGGATTTACCGTTATGTTTTTTTACAGTCAGCGTCGGTACCAGTAAGACATTCTTCACGCCGTTGATTTCAATCGTGTTTTGAGTGGTCATGCCGATGGAAAGTTTGCCGTCGGAATTTGGCACCAAGGCGCGGGCATAGTAGTAAATCGCATTGGAAGTTGTGTCCGTGCTGCTGGTGTAGCTGCCCAAAGACATGGTGGTCAGGCCGGGGTCGACGCTGTCCAATTTCGCTTTAATCGGCGTGTCCGGCTCGGACAAAATGGTGAACGAAATATCCTGACCGGCTTTGACCTTTGTGATGTCGCCTTCTGCAATCTGCAT
Organism: Neisseria sp. P0009.S007; assembly: GCF_051962515.1. Taxonomy (NCBI): domain Bacteria; kingdom Pseudomonadati; phylum Pseudomonadota; class Betaproteobacteria; order Neisseriales; family Neisseriaceae; genus Neisseria; species Neisseria sp. P0009.S007. The sequence continues at coordinate 14,888 of NZ_JBQCVF010000024.1, forward strand.
TTTGTTCAACATGGTTTCCAGATTGGCCAGCTGGATAATGGTCGGCGTAGATTGCGCCGCATTGACGGATTGGCCTTCTTCAACAGGAATGGCGACCACGGTTCCGTCCATGGTGGCGGTAATCCGCGTGTGTCCCAATTCGGATTCGGCCGTATTGATGGAGATTTTGGATTGTTTGATGGAGGCCTTCAGTTCGGCGACATTGGCTTTGGCTGCGGCTAAAGAGTCTTGTGCAGATTCCAAATCTTCTTTGGAAGTGGCTTGTTCTTTCCATAAGGCAAGTTCGCGCTTATATTTTTTCTCCGCACTGGAAAGCGCAATTTCGGCAGAAACCAATTTTGCCTGATAAGTTTCCAGTTTGGATTTTTCGGTATTTAAGGTATTGAGCTGATTGGTTGAGTCGATTTCTGCAATCAAATCGCCTTTTTTCACTTGTTGGCCCAGTTTCACATACAGTTTTTTAATCTGGCCTGAAGCTTCCGCGCCTACGGATACCAAATTGGAAGGCGAGATTTCGCCGGTTGCCGATACGGTTTGACGGATATCGCCGAGTTTGACCACTTCCGTAATAAAAGAAGACTGAGGCTCAGGCTTCATCAAAGACCAGCCGCCGAAAGCCGCAGCCACGATAACAGCCGTACCGGCCGCCCACTTGAAAACTTTAGACATATAAAAGGAACCAATTCAATAAAATAACGTCGCAGACAAGCAACCAATGTATTGATAGAAACAAAAAAACAACTGGATTTTACTGTAAAGACCAAGACCAACCAAGAGACGGTCAACTTAAATTGAAGTTTAACTTATTGAAATAAAAAATAAAAGGATGAAGATATTTTTCAGAACTTGTACCTCGTTTACATAAATTCCCAAACTCCCTCCGAATCTGAACATTTAAGCCGCAAGAAAACGACTATAATATTCATGTCTTATTCCAATTATTAACGACACAAATAAAATGAAACACCAACAAGGCTTCACGCTTATCGAGCTGCTGATAGTCGTTTTGATTGCAGCCATTCTCGCTACCATCGC
>NZ_JBQCVF010000024.1:16022-22802 GCF_051962515.1 Neisseria sp. P0009.S007
ATGAAACACCAACAAGGCTTCACGCTTATCGAGCTGCTGATAGTCGTTTTGATTGCAGCCATTCTCGCTACCATCGCCTATCCGTCTTATCAAAACTACATCCGCCAAACGCGTCTCGCATCCGTCCGCACACAGATGCTGCATAATGCCCAACAACTTGAACGCTACTATACTCAAAAAAGTACTTTTGTAGGGTTTCCTACCGAAAATTTGCAGCAGAATCAATATTTCAATATTAGTTTTTCCGAAGGTACGGATTCTATGCCTGATCCTTCCGATTCAGGTTATATTTTGAAGGCTGTACCCAATAGAGAAACCAATGCCGATGAAACTTGTACCGTTTATTACAACGACAGCGGTATCATCTGGGCAAACAGTGATAAACAAAACTGCCCCGGTTATGAAATACCAAAATCGGAATAAATCGAAATATAAAAGGCCGTCTGAATTTTAGACGGCCTTTTGGATGGTTTGGCTGTATAAGCACATTAGCTTATACAGGGCAAAGATTGGTAATCCCGGCCCGATGTGAAGCCCATCTTAGCCTTTGCGGCGCGGTTCGTCAGGGCGGATGCGTGAAGCCAGTTGGTCGAGGATGCCGTTGACGAATTTATGGCCGTCGGTGCCGCCGAAAGTTTTGGTGACTTCAATGGCTTCGTTGATGATGACAGGATAGGGGGTCTCAGGCATGGTGCTCAGCTCATGGCAGGCAACCAGCAAAACGGCGCGTTCGATAGGGCTGAGATCTTTCTCGTCGCGGTCGAGCAGGGGGCTGATTTTTTCCATGTATTCTTCGGCATGGGTTTGCGCGCCGAAAAACAGTTTGTTGAACAGCTCTTCATCCATATTGGGCGCTTGGGACAGTTCGCGGATGTTTTTGGCGATTTCGGGAGCGGCTGTTTTGTTGATGCCTGCTTGATAAATGGCTTGTACGGCAAGCTCGCGTGCGCGGCGGCGTGGGCTTTTCATGGGTATTCCTTGTGAAGAGGGTGCCGATGGTTGTCGGCTGAATATTGAATGATTCAGACGGCCTCAATGTCATGATTGGGAGGCCGTCTGAAAATATGCGGTATTCAATACGGGGAGAACTTATTCTTCGTCGTCTTCGTATTGTTCTGACAAAAGATGGTTGACCAAGTTGGCACATTCTACGGCAACTTTGGCGGCATCGGAGGCTTTTTCTTCGATGCGTGCGACGGCCTGTTCGTCGTTTTCGGTCGTCAGGATGGCGTTGGCGATCGGGATGTTGTAATCAAGGGCAACGCGGCTGACGCCTGCGCCGGATTCATTGGATACCAATTCAAAGTGGTAGGTTTCGCCGCGAATGACAACGCCGATGGCAATCAGGGCATCGAATTGTTCGGATGAAGCGAGGTTCATCAGCGCGATAGGCACTTCAAGCGCGCCGGGGACGGTGGCAAGCGTGATGTTGTCTTCGGCTACGCCCAATTCTTTTAAGGTGCGGCAGCAAACTTTGACCATTTCGCTGCCGATTTCGTTGGTGAAGCGGGCCTGAACGATGCCGATGCGCAAGTTGGTACCGTCGAGGCGGGGTTCGATAATGTTCATGATGATTCCTTCAATATTGGTGAAATAGGGATTCGGCTCGGTTTCAGACGGCCTGGTTATAGGGAAGGCCGTCTGAAACGAAATGGGGATGGATTATTCTTGCGGCTGCCAATCGGCAACGGCTTGGAACTCGCCGTCTTCGTTTAATTCCCACGCGCTGCCTTCTGCCTGAGTCAGCAGGGGCGCGATGTCGGGATTGTCTGCGGTAATGGCGGAGAGGCTGACAATGCTGAAGTTGTCGGGATTGTCGGTGTATTCGTCGGTTTCGTCGCCGCTGAAAATACGCCAGCCGCTGTCGTTTTCAAATACGGGGGCTTCGCGGTAGAGGAAGCCGACGGGTTTGCCTTGTTCGGCGACGGTGTTGGTAACAATGCAGCGGTCGAGCGCTGCGGCCAATGCTTGGGCAAATTTGTTCATGGAGTTGGCAAAGAGATGATTTGGCATGATTTTACACGATTCGCCGCTTTTCCGCACGGATGTGTGCAGGGTCGGTTTGATGGTACAATGTCGGCAAGTGCCGTCAGGTTTGAACATGACGGCTTTTGATTGTTTATCGGCTTGAGGGACGCAAGAAACAATGAGCCAAAATAAAAAAGTTGCCGGTGTAGCCTTTTTATTTTGTTTCACTGCGGATGAGGCGTGCTTTCCGGCTGTTTTTTTGAAAGTATGGAATGAAACCTGATTTGCTCAAACAGCAGGCGCATCGAGCGATTCAAAAGCGTCTGGGCTATGAGTTCCGCAATATGGAGCTGCTTCAGCAGGCTTTGACTCACCGCAGCTACAATGCCAAACACAATGAGCGTTTTGAATTTGTCGGCGATTCGATTTTGAACTATTCAGTGGCGCGGATGTTGTTTGACGCGTTTCCGAAATTGTCGGAAGGCGAGTTGTCGCGGATGCGCGCGGCTTTGGTGAATGAAGGCGTATTGGCTGAAATCGCGTTGGAAATGAATGTCGGCGACGGTTTGTATTTGGGTGCCGGCGAGTTGAAGAGCGGCGGTTTCAGACGGCCTTCGATTTTGGCTGACGCAATGGAGGCGATGTTTGCGGCGGTCAGCTTTGACGCTGATTTTTCTGCGGCGGAAAAAGTGGTTCGCCATTTGTTTGCGGAACGCGTGAAACGTGCGGATTTGAATATCGGCAAGAAAGACAGTAAAACCGCTTTGCAGGAAGCCTTGCAGGCACGTCGCTTTGCCCTGCCGAAATACCGAATCGAAGAGCAGGCGGAGCAGACGGCTGATGCGATGTTTGTGATTTCCTGTGATTTGGGCGAACTCGGTTTCATCTGCAATGCACGCGGCAGCAGTCGGAAAGTGGCCGAGCAAAAAGCGGCATGTGAAGCTTTAGAGTGGTTGGAACAGAAGTTCCCTTTGAAAAAAGCTAAAAAATGATACTTCAGACGGCCTTTGAAAAAATGCAAAGGCCGTCTGAAACAATCAAGAAAGTCATATATAAATGGATATCGAAACCTTTTTGCAAAACGAGTCGCAACACCCGACGGATTATCGTTGCGGCTTTGTGGCCATCGTGGGTCGTCCGAATGTCGGCAAATCCACGCTGATGAACCATTTAATTGGTCAGAAAATCAGTATTACCAGTAAAAAAGCACAAACCACGCGCAACCGTGTAACCGGTATTTACACCGACGACACGGCGCAATTTGTGTTTGTCGATACGCCTGGTTTTCAAACCAATCACCGCAATGCCTTGAATGACCGTCTTAATCAAAACGTAACCGAAGCGTTGAGCGGCGTGGACGTGGTGGTTTTTGTGGTGGAAGCCATGCGCTTTACCGATGCGGACCGCGTGGTGCTGAAGCAGTTGCCTAAGCATACGCCTGTGGTATTGGTGGTCAATAAAATCGATAAAGATAAAGCCAAAGACAAATTTGCGCTTGAGGCTTTTATCAATGAAGTGCGCCAAGAGTTTGAATTTGCCGCCAGCGAGGCAGTCAGCGCGAAACATGGTCTGCGTATTGCCAATTTGCTGGAATTGCTCAAGCCGTATCTGCCGGAAAGTATCCCGATGTATCCGGAAGATATGGTGACGGATAAATCCAGCCGATTTCTGGCGATGGAGATTGTGCGCGAAAAACTGTTCCGTTATTTGGGCGAAGAGTTGCCGTATGCGATGAATGTTGAAGTGGAGCAGTTTGAGGAAGAGGAAAGCGGACTGTTCCGCATTTATATCGCGGTGTTGGTCGATAAAGACAGCCAAAAGGCGATTTTGATTGGCAAGGGTGGGGAGAAATTGAAGAAAATTTCTACTGAAGCCCGCCTTGATATGGAAAAATTATTTGATACCAAAGTCTTTTTGAAGATTTGGGTGAAAGTGAAATCCGGTTGGGCAGACGATATTCGTTTCCTGCGCGAATTGGGATTGTGATTTAATGTGTTTGAACAAAGGCCGTCTGAAAAATTTTCAGACGGCCTTTTTTTATCAAGCCAACAACTCAGTCAGACGTTTGACGATTTCATCCGCTGCTTGGCGTTTGGATGTTTCCGGAAATGAGGTTTCGGCAAGGTCATCAATAATGGTGATTTGATTGGTTGGTTTGCCCATGGAAACGGAAACTTGGTTGGCTACCAGCATCGGTACGTTTTTGCGCAAACGTTTTGCCCGAGCAAATTCCAAAACCTGATGGCTTTCGGCAGCAAAGCCGACGCAGAATGGTCGAGAAGGTAGGGCGGCAACGGATGCGAGAATATCCGGATTTTCCGTCAGTTCGATAATTGGAGGCTGATTGCCGTTTTTCTTCAGTTTCTCGTTGCTGCTGTTTTTGACTTTATAGTCTGCAACGGCTGCAACGGAAATAAAGACATCTTGCTCATGGATATGGCGGTGAACTGCCTGATACATGGCTTCTGCGCTGACAGCTTGTTCGGAATGAGCCAAGCCTGCTGGCAAGGCCATCTGAATTTGACCGTAAATCAGCGTGACTTTCGCTCCGGCAGCACGGCACGCACGTGCTAAAGCCATGCCCATTTGTCCGCTGGAAATATTGGTAATGCCGCGGACAGGATCGATGGCTTCAAACGTTGCGCCGGCTGTAATCAGAACTTTTTTGCCGCTCAATAGCTTGGGTGTCCATAAATCCTCTAACAAATCTGCCAGATCGACCGCTTCGACCATTCTGCCGGTACCTGTTTCGCCGCAAGCCTGTTCGCCGCTGTTTGGGTAAAACACGGTAATGCCGTCTGAAACCAGCTGCTCAATATTGCGCAGGTTGGCAGGGTTGTTCCACATTTCGACATTCATTGCAGGCGCAACGGCCAAAGGACATTTTCTGGCTGCGGCCAAAGTAGTCAACAGGTTGTCAGCCAATCCGTTGGCAATTTTGGCGATCGTATTGGCAGTGGCTGGTGCAATAAGAAATGCGTCAGCTTCACGCGTCAGATTGATGTGCGCCATGCCATTATTGGAAGTGCCTGAATAGGTATCCGATAAAACAGGGTTGCCGGTTAAAGCTTGGAAAGTCAGTGGGGAGACAAATTCCGTCGCAGAATCTGTCATTACCACTGATACAGAATGTCCTTGCTTTTTCAGCAGTCTGACCAGTTCGCAAGATTTATACGCCGCAATACCGCCGGTAATGCCGAGGAGAATGTGTTTGCTCATAAATAATGGGTTCATTAAATGAGGTATATAGGAATCAAATCAAATTAGATTTGTTCGATGTTGATCCTGGCCAGTTTTGCTTTAATCGCATTGCCATATCTCTTCGGTAAGAATGCTGAAACCACCCCGTTTTTCACTTCAGTCACATAACTGCAGACTTTAAATTCAGGAACAACATTGAGCGAGTAGTCCGGATTGACCAAAGGCGAAGCACTGGAGTACAGCGTCCATCTTGCCAGACTGCCGTCTTCATAATCAGTCGTTGCATTAAAGCTGGTGACCCCTTCGCTGAAAGCGATTTGATAATTAGAGTAGAACTCGCCGGGAATTTCGTGTGCATTACAGAAATCAAATAATCTGTCATGTGCAAACAGATTCTGACGGATATAGGCCCACAATTCTTTTTCTAGAAAATCTTGGTCGGCAAAATGCCTGGAAGGATAGCCCTCGTCGACAAAGTTTTGAATCCTTTCCTGCATATCTGGGACTGCGCCCGCTTTAGCGCCCCACATACCCGCAAGAATTAGGGCAGTATGCGAGCCCGAGTCACGAATAGTGTGGAATAGTGTACCACTTTTTATCCATTCGGATACGGCCGCTGCATCACGATAACAAATAATAGAATCTGCATCACGGAAAATAACGTATTCAACCTCGGGATCATTGATGGCAAGAAAGCGCCACATCGTACCCGGCCAGTTGTCCAATGGAGCGCCAACCTTAATCACTTCTGCACCGTTATTTCTAAATCGTTGAATAGCTTCAGCCGATACAGAATCGTCAATATAAAAACGACATGTCCAACCGGGGAAAAGTACAGGAGCAAGCTGGGTGTTTAAGACGGCAGGCTCAATATATTTGGAATTATTGCCAAATAAAGAAAAGGAGATAATCCGTTTGCCGTTTTTTGGAGCTGATGTCGGAATTATTTCATGTTCTAGGTCTGGGATGGCTTTGTCTTTTAGAACCAAAGCCTGATGACCGTAAAACCCGGTTTTTTCCCAATTATCTAGGGCGCCGTAAGCATGGGCAAGTAAATCCAAAGCAGGAATATAGGTGCTATCCAGCTCTAACGTTTTCATTTCAGCCTCAATGGCTTTTTCCCATTTCAACTGCTTCAGATAGGCATAAGCAACTTTGTGATGAAATTCGACAGATTGTGGATTGAGAAGGCAAAGAATCTCGGCACGTTTTAGCGCTTCCTCGTAATTTTCCTCTTCGATAAAAGAGTGATATGCTTGTTCAAATTTTTGTTGAATCTTTTCGTTATTCATAATAGGGACTATTCTAAATTTATGATTGTTTTATTGGAGAAAGTAGAGATTGTAAGAGTAGATGGGACTAAAGCGCCAGTAGTATAGAGATATAGAGTGTTTGAATGTGGCAATTAAGAGTAAAACTGCAGGACTATTTATCTTTGGATATCTGTTTTATCTATCGAACGATAAAATCCAATAAATTTTAAATTATTTAAATACAGATAGTTGTGAAAAAATTTTAATTTTTTTGAAGTTGGGTGTTGACTGGTTTTGTAGGTAGGCGTATAGTTCGGTTCTTCGCTGCTGACGCGGTGAAGAAAACGAAGCAGACAGT
>NZ_JBQCVF010000025.1:0-22356 GCF_051962515.1 Neisseria sp. P0009.S007
TTGATGCGTGGCCGTCTGAACAGCTTGGGCTACGATTACGGCGATTTTGAAGCGCACGGGCATTTGTGGGATATGGCGTATAAAACTGCTTACGATCCCTTATTGCGCATGGCTTTGGTGCCGCGGGTGTTGGAAGCGCGCGGTTTGGATGTCACGCCGGGTATTCGTGCAAAAGTGGCACAGCGCGGCGATGTGGAAACCTGCGATGTGTTGGATATTATTTATCGCGATGAAGTGGGGCATGTCGCCATCGGCAATCATTGGTATCAGCATCTTTGCCGTGAGCGCGGTCTGGAACCGGTTGCACTGTTCCGCAGCCTGATTGCGCGTTACGATATGTTTATCTTCCGCGGCTACGTCAATATCGAAGCACGGGAACGCGCAGGATTCAGCCGTTTTGAGCTGGATATGTTGGAAGATTTTGAGAAAAGTTTGAAACAGGATAAAAAGGCCGTCTGAAACGGTAAAATCATTATGGCACATCATCACGATCATTCGCACGCGCACACGCATACCGCTAATAAGCAGGTATTGCGTATTTCCTTTTTCGTCATTGCCGGATTTATGCTGGTTGAGGCGGTCGGCGGTTGGCTGACCAACTCTTTGGCCCTGCTTTCCGATGCGGGGCATATGTTCAGCGATGCGTTTTCGCTGGGCGTGGCATTGTGGGCATTCAAACTTGGCGAGAAACAGACCACGCTGCAAAAGACATTCGGTTACAAGCGTTTTGAAATTTTGACGGCGATGTTTAACGGATTATCGCTGGTGTTGATTGCGGCGATGATTTTTTATGAAGCAGTCAAACGATTGTTTTATCCGCCGGAAATTTTGACGGGTGGCATGTTGGTGGTTAGTATCATCGGATTGCTGGTCAACATCGGTGTCGCCGTTTATATGTTGAAGAATAGCGATACCGAAGAAAACGTCAATATGCGCGGCGCGTATCTGCACGTAATCAGCGATTTGTTCGGCTCGATAGGGGCGATTGTCGCAGCGGTACTGATGATGGCGTATGGCTGGCAATGGGCGGATACGGTTGCCAGCGTATTGGTGGCGGCTTTGGTAGGGTGCAGCGGCTGGAAGCTGTTTAAACAGACTTTGCACATTTTGATGGAAGGCGCGCCGGAAAACATCCATACCGATGAGTTGCTCAGCGTTATCCGCAATATGGAGGGCGTAAAATCCGTTCACGACTTGCATGTTTGGACGATTACCAGCAATATCCACGTTTTATCCTGCCATATTGTCGTAGATGGCAACATGACGGTTGCAGAGTCCGAACAAATCGCCTACCGCATCGAACATGAATTGGCGCATCATAACATCGGGCATTGTACGATTCAGATTGAAAGCGAACAGCATCCGCATAAAGATGAAGTTTTGTGTTCGCAGGAAATGCACGAACACCATCACCATTAACCATATTCAGGCCGTCTGAAACTTGTTGGATTGTTCAGACGGCCTTCTAAAATCATCAAAGGAATACTTATGACCCAAGCCGTATTATTCGACCTTGACGGCACGCTTGCCGATACCGCACTTGATTTGGGTGGTGCGCTCAACACGGTATTGCGCCGACACGGTTTGCCAGAAAAAAGCATGGATGAAATCCGTCCGCAGGCCAGCCACGGTGCGAGCGGTTTGCTCAAACTTGGTGCAGGCATTACGCCCGACCATCCGGACTATATGCAATGGCGTAAAGAGTTTTTGGATGAATACAGCCGCTGTTATGCCGATCAAACCATTTTGTTCGACGGCGTAAACGAAATGTTGGAAGCCTTAGTTCAACGCGGTATCCAATGGGGCATTATTACCAACAAGCCCATGCGTTTTACCGATGTCCTCGTGCCTAAGCTCGGGTTTGCCGCGCCTCCCGCCGTCATTGTCAGCGGCGATACCTGCGATGAACCCAAGCCCAGCGTGAAGCCTATGTTTTATGCGTGCGAACAGATTGGCGTTGAGGCGCAGCGATGTTTTTATGTCGGCGATGCCGAGCGCGATATGCAGGCAGGCAAAAATGCAGGAATGATAACCGTGCTTGCCGATTGGGGTTATATTTCTGCCGAAGACCAAACCGAAAACTGGTTCGCCGATTTCCGTATTGCCACACCTTTGGATTTGTTGGCAATCTTGCGTTAAAACCCTGTAATAATCCGTTTTCAGACGGCCTGAAACGGCGTAAAATTACACAAATTTGTATTTTTTCAACCGTTTTACACTTGTAAAGAGAAAAATCATGTTCTTCAAGCATATCGAAGCAGCTCCTGCTGATCCGATTTTAGGTTTGGGCGAAGCGTTTAAAGCCGAAACCCGTCCCGAAAAAGTCAATCTCGGTATCGGCGTGTACAAAGACGCATCCGGCGCAACGCCTATTGTCAAAGCCGTCAAAGAGGCTGAAAAACGCCTGTTGGAAAGCGAGACAACTAAAAATTACCTGACCATCGACGGCGTTGCCGATTACAACGAGCAAACCCAAATCCTGTTATTTGGTAAAGACCACGAAATCATTGCCAGCCGTCGCGCCAAAACAGCGCAAAGCCTTGGCGGTACAGGTGCATTGCGCATTGCGGCCGAATTTGTCAAACGCCAGTTGAACGCGCAAACCATCTGGATTTCCAATCCGACTTGGCCTAACCACAACGCCATCGCCAAAGCGGTCGGTATCCAAGACAAACCGTATCGTTACTATGATGCCGCCAAACACGGTTTGGATTGGGATGGCATGATTGAAGACTTGAGCCAAGCGCAAAAAGGCGACATCGTCCTGCTGCACGGCTGCTGCCACAACCCTACCGGCATCGACCCTACGCCCGAACAATGGGAAACTTTGGCAAAACTTTCTGCCGAAAAAGGCTGGTTGCCACTGTTTGACTTTGCCTACCAAGGCTTCGGCAATGGCTTGGAAGAAGATGCCTACGGCTTGCGCGTGTTCTTGAAACACAATACAGAATTGCTGATTGCCAGTTCTTATTCCAAAAACTTCGGTATGTACAACGAGCGCGTCGGCGCGTTCACTTTGGTGGCCGAAGATGAAGAAACTGCAGCCCGCGCCCACAGCCAAGTCAAAACCATCATCCGTACCTTGTATTCCAACCCAGCTTCACACGGTGCGAACACCATTGCGCTGGTGTTGAAAAATGATGATTTGAAAGCACAATGGATTGCCGAACTTGATGAAATGCGCGGCCGCATCAAAGCCATGCGCCAAAAATTTGTTGAGTTGCTCAAGGCCAAAGGTGCAACCCAAGACTTTGATTTCATTATCGAACAAAACGGTATGTTCTCTTTCAGCGGCTTGACTCCCGAACAAGTTGACCGTTTGAAAAACGAGTTTGCCATTTATGCCGTCCGTTCCGGCCGCATTAATGTTGCAGGCATTACCGATGACAATATCGACTACCTGTGCGAAAGTATTGTGAAAGTCTTGTAATTGTCGAATTAAAGGCAAAGGCCGTCTGAATCATTCAGACGGCCTTTATTTTTGACTGTGGAAACTTATCCGGCAACTATGTTCATTCCCCAATAAATCATGGCATAGCGCAGCAGTTTGCCTGCAATCAGAATGATGGCGCAATGCAAAGCATTAAGCCTGAGCCAGCCTGTGGCAAGGGGGAGGGCATCGCCGATAATCGGCAACCATGCAAATAATAGCGGCCAAATTCCCCATCTTTGTATACGCGCCAATACTTTTTCAGACGGCCTTTTCTTGGCCGGAAACATTCTGCCCATGTAATACGAAACCATACTGCCCAAGCCATTCGCCAAACCGGCACACAAACATGCGCCGAGGGCATGTTGCGGATATTGGTACACAAATGCGGCGTATGCCGCCTCGGATGTACCCGGAAGTAGTGTGGCTGAAGTGAAGGCAGAAGCAATCAGGGCAAGGTAAGCGTAAAGAGGTGGCATGTTTTGAGTTACATCAAGTGATATTGTAAAAAAGAAATAATAGGCTTAGTAAGAGGATTATGCCTTTATTTTTTAATCTAATAAAAGATAAATCCAATATTATTGAAATTTTTAAAATTAAACGTCTGAAGGATAATGTAGTCGGCTGTTAGAAAATAGTTTTCAAAGTGACGGATTATCAGTATGATACGGGCGGCTGTTAATGGGTGTTAAGTTTAATGAACTGATTTAAGCTCATTTTTCCAGCAAATCTTAACAAAACGAAAGGCAAATCATGTCTGCGCATTCACAACAAAATCATACTCCTGCGCTGGTTGTCCTAACCACACTCTTTTTCATGATGGGTTTCATTACCTGCATGAATGATATTTTGATTCCGCATTTGAAAGATATTTTCGACCTAACTTATGTTCAGGCGATGCTGATTCAATTCTGTTTCTTTACCGCTTATGCGATTATGTCGATCCCGATGGGCTATTTGGTCGGCAAAATCGGCTATAAAAACGGCGTGATTAGCGGCTTCGTATTGACTGCCATCGGCTGTCTACTCTTTTATCCTGCTGCTGGCAGTCATTCTTATGCAACTTTTTTGGGTGCATTGTTTATTTTGGCTTCAGGTGTAACACTGTTGCAAGTGGCGGGTAACCCTTATGTGACTTTGCTGTCCAAACCGGGTAAAGAATCTGCAACACTGACTTTGGTTCAGGCATTTAACTCTTTGGGTACGACCATTGCTCCGCAAATCGGCGCATTCCTGATTTTGGCTGATGCGACACAAACTGTCAGCAAAGCCGAGCAAATTTCTTCTGTTCAAATTCCATATTTAGGTTTGGCCGGTCTGCTGATTATTTTGGCTGTATTCGTCAAAATGATTCGTCTGCCTGACGCAAACAAAATTGCTGAAGAAGAGAGCGAACACAACCATGATGGCAAACACAGCGTATGGCAATACCGTCATTTGGTTTTTGGTGCGGCCGGTATTTTCTGTTATGTCGGTGCGGAAGTATCCATCGGTTCTTTATTGGTCAGCGTGTTGGGCTATCTGAAAGGTTTGGACCACGCATCTGCCGCGAAATATTTGTCGTTCTACTGGGGCGGCGCGATGGTCGGCCGTTTCTTAGGCTCTGCCATCATGGCGAAAATTGCGCCTAACCGCTATTTGGCATTTAACGCTACTGCTGCTGTTGCCTTGTTGGGCGTTGCTATGTTGGCAGGTAAAGCCAGTGCGGATATTGCGATGTGGGCATTGTTGGCTATCGGCTTCTTCAACTCCATCATGTTCCCAACCATTTTCTCTTTGGCAACCAAAGGTCTGGGTCGATTTACCAGCAGCGCTTCCGGCGTATTGTGTACTGCGATTGTCGGCGGTGCGGTTGTGCCTGTGGTACAAGGTTGGGCTGCAGATACTTACGGCCTGATGATTTCTTTCGTTGTATCGGCGATTTGTTATGTATACATCGTCTTCTTTGCTATAAAAGGCTATAAAGCTGACGAATAATCCATCATGATAAAAGGCCGTCTGAAACCTTATGGGATTTCAGACGGCCTTTTTACTTTGTGGCATAATGATTTAAATGACAGGAGGAAAAAATGGCCAAAATCATTTTGCTGCATGGCTTGCACATGCATTCATGGGTAATGAAACCGCTGGCGTATTTGCTGGAACAAGAAGGTTTTGAAGTTGCGCTGTTCGATTATTACAGTGTTTTGCATTCGATGAACCGACATGTTGAAGATTTGGCGCGATGGATTGATGAGAACCATGCTGATGAAACACTGCACTTTGTCGGCCATAGTTTGGGCGGGTTGGTCTTACGCAATTTTGCGGCTGCATATCCGAATAAAGTCAGCGGCCGTATCGTTACTATGGGTACGCCGCACCAAGGCAGCCGGGCTGCGCAACGTGTGCTCAATTTGGGTTTGCAAAAGCCGGTATTGGGCGGCTCGTATAAAGGCGCTTTGGACGGCAGTATGCCTGAATTGCCAGAATGCGTTGAGTTGGGCAGTATCGCCGGCAATAAACCGTATGGGCTGGGCCGTGTTTTAGGTTTGCATGGTGAACATGATGGTACGGTTTTGGTCAGCGAAACGCATTGTCCGAATATGCGTGATCATGTCGTTTTGCCTGTCAGCCATAGCGGTATGTTGTTTAACCGTAAAACGGTCGAGCAAGTGGTGGCATTTTTGCATGATGGACGTTTTAAAAAGCAATAAAATTTCATTTATTCTAATTTAAAAGTATTTAATGTTAATAATTTAATATATTTTAAAGAAAGTGTCGCAGTTTTACTGGAGCTGTTTTTATAAAATAACAGGCAGGCCGTCTGAGAATCGGGTTTCAGACGGCCTGTTATGCTAAAATCTGTTAAGTACTTATTTAAAAGGCAAAGAACAATGTTTGCTTTCAAATCCTTACTTAATATGCCGCGCTTTGAGGCCATTGCGGTGGCCTTAGCTTTGGTGGCAGCAATGGGTTATACGATTATTTCGCTTGAATGGCTGCCGCATATGTCGATTGTGACGGCGATCGTGGTCTTGCTTTTGTACGGTTTGATGCGTGGCTTGAAATATCAAGACATGCAAAACGGTATGATCGGCGCGGTCGGGCAGGGCATGGGCGCGATTTATCTGTTTTTCTTTATCGGCCTGATGGTCAGCGCGCTGATGATGAGTGGTGCGATTCCGACGCTGATGTATTACGGTTTCGGATTGATTTCGCCGACTTATTTTTATTTCTCGGCGTTTGCGCTTTGCTCGGTCATCGGTATTTCCATCGGCAGTAGTTTGACGACTTGTGCAACTGTCGGCGTGGCATTTATGGGTATGGCGGCTGCGTTTCATGCCGATATGGCGATGACGGCAGGTGCGATTGTGTCGGGTGCGTTCTTTGGCGATAAAATGTCGCCGCTTTCCGATACGACCGGTATTTCCGCTTCGATTGTCGGCATTGATTTGTTCGAACACATCAAAAACATGATGTACACCACTGTGCCTGCGTGGTTGATCAGTGCAGCATTGATGTTGTGGCTCTTGCCTAATGTTGCCGCGCATGATATGAACAGCGTCGAAGCTTTCCGCGCGCAATTGGAAGCAACCGGTTTGGTGCATGCCTATTCGCTGATTCCGTTTGCCTTGCTGGTTGTCCTCGCCCTGATGCGCGTCAATGCCATTGTGGCCATGTTGTTTACCGTTGTGGTGGCGCTGATTGTGACTTACTTCCATAGTACGCCTGATTTGAAACAGCTGGGCGCGTGGTTTTACGGCGGATACAAACTCGAAGGCGAAGCATTTAAAGACATTGCCCGTTTGATTTCTCGCGGCGGCTTGGAAAGCATGTTCTTTACGCAAACTATTGTGATACTCGGCATGAGCTTGGGCGGCCTGTTGTTTAGCATCGGTGTGATTCCGTCTTTGTTGGAGGCCATTCGTGCGTTCCTGACCAATGCCGGACGCGCTACTTTCAGCGTGGCCATGACATCGGTTGGTGTTAACTTCCTGATTGGCGAGCAATATTTGAGTATTCTGCTTTCCGGCGAAACCTTTAAGCCGGTTTATGACAAGCTTGGTCTGCATTCGCGCAACCTTGCCCGTACGCTTGAAGATGCGGGTACTGTCATCAACCCGTTGGTGCCTTGGAGCGTCTGCGGCGTATTTATCAGCCATGCCTTGGGTGTGCCCGTTTGGGAATATCTGCCTTACGCCTTCTTCTGCTACTTGAGCTTGGCTCTGACGCTGGTGTTTGGCTGGACAGGACTGACTTTGAGTAAGAAGTAAACAGCATTTAAAATAGCAATGCTTTTATAAAACAAGGCCGTCTGAAAACAACTTCAGACGGCCTTGTTTACTTAAAGTAGCCGTATCAACATGATTTCACTATAATTGCTGCGCCAATAAAAAAATAATCCAAACAATGAACAAACAAATCCGCCAAGAAATTTTCGAGCGTTTCCGCGCTGCCAATCCTCATCCGACTACCGAGTTGAATTTCAGCTCGCCATTTGAGCTGCTTATCGCCGTTTTATTGTCTGCACAAGCAACTGATGTCGGCGTGAACAAAGCGACTGCCAAACTCTTTCCCGTTGCCAATACGCCGCAAGCTATGTTGGATTTGGGGCTGGACGGCGTGATGGAATACACCAAAACCATAGGCCTCTACAAAACCAAGTCCAAACACATCATGCAGACTTGCCGTATTTTGCTGGAGAAATATAACGGTGAAGTACCTGCCGACCGAGAGGCTTTGGAATCTTTGCCCGGTGTTGGCCGTAAAACAGCCAATGTGGTGTTGAATACTGCATTCGGGCAACCTGTTATGGCGGTCGATACCCATATTTTCCGTGTGGCCAACCGCACCAAAATCGCGCCGGGCAAGGATGTGCGTGAAGTTGAAGACAAGCTGATGCGCTTTATTCCCAAAGAATTTTTGATGGATGCCCATCACTGGTTGATTTTGCATGGCCGCTATACGTGTAAGGCTTTGAAACCGCAATGCAGCAAATGTTTGATTAACGATTTGTGCGAATATCCGGCAAAAATGTAAATAAAAAAACATAAAAAAGGCCGTCTGAATTTCAGACGGCCTTTGATTTGGCTACGATTAGTCGGCAACTGCCATCAGGCTGGCGTTACCACCGGCAGCGGTAGTATTGATACTGCAAGAGATTTCTTCAAATACTTGCAGGATATCCAGACCTTGTTCAGAAGGCAGGATGCGGATGAGCGCACCGTCGCGGCCGGCCAACTCTTGTTTGCGCTCGCTGCTCAAAGGCTCGATAGCGGCAACATGGCTGATGCCTGCGTTTTCGGGTTTGCTGTTGACTTGCAACAAACCGTCCAAATCGGCTGAGTAGGAAGCCAGTGGGCTGTTTGGCTCAACAACGGTTTGGATGCCTGCGGCTGCCAGCTCGGTCAGGGCAGAGAAGGCTTGCAGCAGATTGCCGCCATGTACCCAAACACGTTCTGGAGAGCGCCAGCTCAATGAGTTGCGTTCGCCGGTCGGGCCGACCAATACGGTTTCGGCTTTGCGCAGGGTACGGACGCGTGCGTGACCCAAAGCTGCGGCTGCGGCTTTTTTCTCTTCTGCGTTAAACGGCAGTTTGTGAACCAGGGTTTCCAAACGTTTGAGCGCGTCTTCGTCTGCTTGGCCGATTCGGCTGAGGGTTGGGGCAACCCATTCAGGAGTACGAACCAGGCGTTGCAGATAGAATGAACCGCCTGCTTTTGGACCGGTACCGGACAAGCCGTGACCGCCGAAAGGTTGTACGCCGACAACAGCACCAACGATGTTGCGGTTAACGTAGATGTTACCAGCTTCGATGCGGTCGCGGATATGGTCAACAGTGCCTTCGATACGGCTGTGTACACCGCTGGTCAGAGCATAGCCTTTGGCGTTGATTTGGTCAATGAGTTGATCCAATTCGCTGGCGCGGTAGCGGACAACGTGCAGTACAGGACCGAACACTTCGCGTTGCAACTCGTTCAGGTTATTCAATTCAAACAGGATTGGACGAACGAAGGTAGAGTTGTTGTCATCAACGTCGGCGGCAGTTTTGATTTCGTGGTAAGCCTTTGCTACGCCTTTCATTTTGTTGATGTGGGCCAACAGGTTTTGTTGGGCTTCAGCATCGATGACAGGGCCAATGTCTGTGGTCAGTTGGGTCGGTTTGCCGACAACCAATTCGTCCATTGCACCTTTGATGATGTTGACCATTTTATCGGCAACATCTTCTTGAACACACAAGATACGCAGGGCGGAACAACGTTGGCCCGCGCTGTCGAAGGCAGAATTCAATACGTCGAGGCAGACTTGTTCCGGCAGGGCGGTAGAGTCCACGATCATCGCGTTTTGACCGCCGGTCTCGGCAATCAGGACAGGGCTGTCGTCGCGTTTGGACAGGGCTTTGTTGATCAGGCGCGCTACTTCGGTAGAACCGGTAAAGATCACGCCGCCGATGCGGGCATCGCCGGTCAGGGCAGAGCCGACATCGCCTGCGCCAAGTACGAGTTGCAGTGCAGAAGTCGGAATACCGGCTTGATGCATCAGGGAAACGGCGTAAGTAGCAATCAGGCTGGTTTGTTCGGCAGGTTTGGCAATAACGGTGTTACCGGCTGCCAATGCAGAAACCACTTCGCCGGTAAAGATGGCCAATGGGAAGTTCCATGGACTGATGGCAACGATTGCGCCGACGGCTTTGGCATCTTTAGGCAGGGTGTTCTCAGCTTCGTTGGCATAGTAGCGGCAGAAGTCAACGGCTTCGCGTACTTCGGCAACGGCGTTGTTCAGGGTTTTACCGGCTTCGCGGACGGCCAGCATCATCAATGCAGGCGTGTGTTGTTCCAACAAATCGGCAAAACGGCGCAGGCAGTTGGCGCGTTCTGAAGCAGGTTTGGCGCTCCACTCAGGCAGGGCGGCAACGGCTGCACCAATAGCTTCTTGAGCCAATGCCGCATCGGCAAAGCTGACAGTGCCGACAACATCGTTGTGGTCTGCAGGGTTGCGGACGGGTTGCGCTTCGCCCACGTTACGCGCTTCGCCATTAACGATAGACGCGGCGTGGAAGTCTTCGGAAGAAGCTTGGTTGAGTTTTTCTTGCAGGTTTTGCAATACGTTTTCGTTGCTGAAATCGACGCCTTGGGAGTTCAGACGGCCTTTGCCATACAAATCGCGCGGCAGAGGCAATGCCGGATGCAGGTGGATGCCTTGTTCGGCGATGGTGTCGAACGGGCTCTTAATCAGGCGGTCGATGCTGATGTTTTCGTCAACGATTTGGTTCACGAAAGAAGAGTTCGCCCCGTTTTCCAACAGACGGCGTACCAAGTAGGCAAGCAGGGTTTCGTGTGTGCCGACCGGGGCATACACGCGTACGCGACGGCCTAAGTTTTGCGGGCCGACCACTTGGTCGTACAGGGTTTCGCCCATGCCGTGCAGACATTGGTGTTCAAAGTCTTTGCCTTTACCCATTTGGTAGATTGCGCCCAAAGTGTAGGCGTTGTGGGTGGCAAATTGTGGGAACACGGCATCTTGCGCATCCAAGAGTTTGCGTGCGCAGGCGAGATAGGAGATGTCGGTATGGACTTTACGGGTGTAAGTCGGATAGCCTTCCATGCCGTCTACTTGAGCCCATTTCACTTCGCTGTCCCAGTATGCACCTTTAACCAAACGGATCATCAGTTTTTGGTTGTTGCGGCGTGCCAGGTCGATCAGATAGTCGATAACGAACGGGCAACGTTTTTGGTAGGCTTGAACAACGAAACCGATACCTTTGTAGCCGGCCAAGTCAGGATCGGAAACCAAAGCTTCCATCAAGTCCAAAGACAATTCGAGACGGTTGGCTTCTTCGGCATCGATGTTGATACCGATATCGTATTTTTTACCCAAAAGGAACAATTCTTTCAGGCGTGGCAACAATTCGCTCATAACGCGTTCGTGTTGGGCGCGTGAATAGCGTGGGTGGATGGCGGAAAGTTTAACGGAGATACCGTTGCCTTCGTAAACGCCTTGGCCTGCGGCATCTTTACCGATGGCGTGAATGGCTTGAACGTAGTCGTTGTAGTAGCGGTTGGCATCTTCTTCGGTGTATGCGGCTTCACCCAACATATCAAAAGAGAAGCGGTAACCCATTTTCTCGCGCTCTTTACCGTTTTGCAGCGCTTCTTCAATGGTTTGGCCGGTTACGAACTGTTTGCCCAACAGGCGCATGGCGTAGTTCACACCTTGACGGATCAGAGGTGCGCCACCTTTGCTGATCAGACGGCTTAATGCGGAACTCATCTGTTTGTCGTTTGTCGCGGTCAGTTTGCCGGTAATCAGCAGACCCCATGCAGCCGCGTTAACGAAGAGGGAAGGGCTATTGTTCAAGTGGCTTTTCCAGTTGCCTTCAGAGATTTTGTCGGCAATCAGGCGGTCACGGGTTGCATTATCCGGAATACGCAGCAGGGCTTCGGCCAGACACATCAGTGCAACACCTTCTTCACTGGAGAGAGAGAACTCGTGCATCAAGGCATCTACGCCGCTTGCTTTGGTGCGGCTGGAGCGGACTTGAGTAACCAAACGACGGGCAAGCTCGGAGGCGGCATTGCGTTCTTCGTCGGTCATCTGTGCACGTTGCAACATATCCTGAACGGCCTCGATTTCATCGCGGCGGTAGGCATCAGTTACAGCTTGACGCAGAGGAGTTTGTGTTGGAAAAGCGAAGTTAAACATTATTTATGTTCTCCAAAGGTTTTTTCATGGTTTCAGACGGCCTGAATTAAGACTGCTAAAACAAGCATTCTGAAGGATAGTAATATCGTAATAAAATTATGATGCGGATACAAGATGCATCCGCATAAATTGCTGTTTTTTCTGATAAGGCTCAGATTATTTTGAAACAGTTTATGTCGTAAAGACGGCCTGCACGGAATCATGCAGGCCGTCTGAAAACGTCTTATTTAGAGGCGCGGTATTCTGCGTCTGCTTTTTCGAAACGTTCTTGCAATTCGCGTGAAGGTTTTTTGTCGATCAGGGACACCAAAACAATCACGAGTGTGCAAATGATAAAGCCGGGGACGATTTCATAGACAGTAGCGAAACCTGTTTCTTGTGCGGCCAAAGCAGGTTTTTTGATCCACTCAGCCCAAACTACTACAGTCAGTGCACCTGCAATCATGCCGGAGAGTGCGCCGTAGGCAGTAATGCGTTTCCACAGTACAGACAGGATAACGACCGGGCCGAATGCGGCACCAAAGCCAGCCCATGCGTAAGCTACCAAGCCTAATACTTTGCTTTCAGGATCAGAAGCAATCAGGATGGAAATCACGGCAATCGCCAATACCATCAGACGGCCAATCCATACCAATTCAGCTTGTTGTGCTTTTTTACGCAGGAAGCCTTTATAGAAGTCTTCGGTAATCGCGCTGGAGCAAACCAACAATTGGCAAGACAGGGTAGACATTACGGCGGCGAGAATCGCGCTCAAGATGATACCGGCAATCCAAGGGTTGAAGAGCAGGGTAGCCAAAGCGATGAAGATACGTTCGTGGTTGCCGTTCATTTCATCAACGTGGGCAGGGTTGGCGCCGAAGTAAGCGATACCGAAGTAGCCGACAGCCACGGCACCGGCCATACACAGAACCATCCAGGTCATACCGATACGGCGTGCAGAAACCAGAGATTTAGCGCTTTCAGCAGCCATGAAACGGGCCAAAATGTGTGGTTGGCCGAAATAGCCCAAGCCCCAAGCGGCGGTAGAGATAATGCCGATGAAAGTAGTACCGGCAAACAGGCTGCCGTATTCTTTACCGGTAGAAGCGGCAACTTGTTGGATGGCAGCGTTCATTTGATCAGCACCGCCCAAACCCAAGTACACCATGACAGGAGTCAGTACCAATGCAAAAATCATCAAAGAAGCTTGCAGGGTATCGGTCCAGCTTACTGCCAAGAAACCGCCCAAGAAAGTGTAGGCGATGGTCGCGCCGGCACCCAGCCACATGGCTTGAGTGTAAGACATACCGTGGAACAGGCTTTGGAACAGGGTAGCACCGGCTACGATGCCTGAAGCACAGTAAATAGTGAAGAAGAACAAGATAATCAGTGCGGAAACCACTTTCATCAAGTGACCGCCGGCACCGAAGCGGTGGAAGAAGTAATCAGGAAGCGTCAGTGCGTTGTTGGCGTATTCGGTATGCACGCGCAAACGGCCTGCAACCAAGAGCCAGTTGAGGTATGCACCCACAATCAGACCAATGGCAATCCAAGCTTCATTCAAACCGCTCAGGTAAATGGCACCTGGCAAACCCATCAAAAGCCAACCTGACATATCGGAAGCACCGGCAGACATCGCGGTCACGAACGGACCTAAGCTGCGGCCGCCGAGAATGTAGTCGTCGAAGTTTCGTGTTGAAAAATAGGCGGCGAGGCCGATCAGTAATACGGCGACCAAATAGATCGCGAAAGTGATATACATGGGATTCATGTACTTATTCCTCATCTAACTTTTAAAACGGGTTTGAAATTGCAAGCAATTCATACCCAAACTTTTTTCTAATAAAAATACAGCTTAAAAATCCTGTTTTTTGCGAGAGAGACAGGATAAATTATTTTCAAATACAATAAAATACGAAATTTTAATGCATTAAATTGTAAATAATTTAAACCAGCATACCGTAAAAAGTCGCTTTTGCAAAGCGAAGAACTCAGCCTTTATTCGAAATTGATGCCGCCTTTTGGCTAAGTCATTTAAAAACATAAAAATATATAAATTTTTACCGATGATGACGAAGGAAAGTGTGTGAAACTATCTTTCCTGATGTTTTTTGGGGATTAAAGAGAAAAAGTAATTAAACGACTTGGACTTTCAGACGGCCTTGTGCAGAAACCCCGTATCTGTGTCGGGCAAATACGGGATTTTTAGAAAAAAAGACTACATTAAATAGAAAAATCGTCTTTTAGTAAGTGTTTGTAAGCAAAGAGATAAGAGGCTGCGACAAAGGATGACCCGCCCAGGACGTTGCCTAAGAAAACGGGAATCATATTGTAGAAAAATTGACCCCAGCTGACGTTTGCGCCCGCCCAAATGCCGGCCGGAATGATGAACATATTGGCAACAAAGTGTTGAAAGCCGATTAATACGAAGATCATAACAGGGAACCACATGGCTAAGATTCGTCCTGAAGTATGGCGTGCGCCGAAGTAAAACCAGATGCCCATACACACCATCCAGTTACATGCGATGGCAGAAACGAATGCGCGGCCGAAGTCCATATTGACTTTAGCTTCGGCAATGGCAATGGTTTTCGCTGCGGCCGGTCCTTCGGCAAGGCCAACGTAGTGGCCGAGGAAATAGGCCATGGCAACGGCGCCTGCCAGATTGCCCAAGCTGACAATGAGCCAGTTGCGTACCAGTTTGTAGGTGCTGACACGGCCGGTTAATCTGCCCAAAGCCATAATCATCATATTGCCTGTTGCCAACTCGCCGCCGCCGATTAAGATACAAATCAGTGCGATAGGGAACACGGATGCGCCCAACAGGGCGGCCAGACCGTTCCATTCGGCAGGAATGCCGCTGATGACGCGCAGGCAGGCAAGATAACCGAAGCCGACATAACCGCCGCCCAAGAAACTCAAAATCACCAACATCTTGATGCTGAATTCAGATTTGGCGCAACTTTTGCCGATGGCGTCCTGCAAAATTTCATGAGGGAACAGGTCTCGTGTGTCCATGAAGTTTCCTTAAGGTTAATATAAGAATAAAAATATCTTTCTTTATCATGCGGATGGCGAGTTTGCCTGAGAATATGGCAAACAGGAAATAACGGCTGATTGTAAGGATAGAAGCGTAGGTTATATATTGGCAGCCGATGTGTGAAAGGCCGTCTGAAAGCAATACTTTCAGACGGCCTTTAGATGGGGGAATGGGAATTATAAGCGCGTTACGCTTAAAACGCCTTTGATGTCGCCCAAGCTGGCTAATACGCGCGGCAGGTCGTTGACTTGGCGGACTTCAAGGGTAAAGCGCATACTGGCTTCCAAATCGCGCGATTGGGTTTGCACCGCGGTAACGTTGAGTTTATGACGCGCCAGCGCATCCGAAACGTCGCGCAGCAAACCGGAGCGGTCTTGAGCGCGGATTTCGACATCGACGGCAAATACTTGTCCTTCTTGCAAGGCTGCCCAGCTTGCATTCAACACTTTTTCCGGAGCCTGCTCGGCGAGGTGGCGGAAAGAAGGGCAGGTGCAGCGATGGACGGAAATACCGCGGTCGCGTGTAACGAAACCGATAATGTCGTCAGGAGGCGCGGGTTTGCAGCATTTGGCAAGCGTGGTCATCAGGCCGTCTTCGCCGTCAATCAGAATGCCGTTTTTGCCGCCTTTTTTGATTTTGGACTGTTTGACGATATTTGTCTCGTCAACCGGTACCGGAGCCGGTTCGATCAAAGCGCCGCAGGCCTTGCTGATGGCGCGGTTGGAAATTTCGCCCTGGCCGATGGCCGTATAGAGTTCGTCGGTTTTTTTGAAGCCGAGTTTTTCCGCCAATGCTTGCAGATTGGGTTTGGGGAAGATTTTTGACAACTGTTTGTCCAGTTGGGCCCGGCCTGTTTCGCGCACGGTATCCGCATTTTGCTGGCGGATGAAGGCACGGATTTTGCTAATGGCGCGGTTGGATTTGACCCAGCCTTCATAGAGCCAGTTGACGGAAGGATTGCCTTCTTTTGCAGTAATGATTTCAACACGTTGTCCGTTTTCCAAAGGTGTGGACAGCGGCACGATTTGTCCTTCGACTTTTGCACCGCGGCAACGGTCGCCCACGCTGCTGTGCAGGGCGTAGGCAAAGTCGATGGGGGTCGCGCCCGTAGGCAGGGAAAGGACTTTGCCGTGCGGGGTCAAAACGTAAATCGTGTCGTTGAAAAGTTCGGTTTTGAAGGCGGCGGCGAGGTCTTCCTTGCCGCTTTCGGCCATGTTTTCACGCCAGTCCAAGAGTTGGCGCAACCAGGCGATTTTCTGTTCGTAGGCGGAATCGCCCTTGCCGCCTTCTTTATAACGCCAGTGGGCGGCGACACCGAATTCGTTGAATTGGTGCATGTCGAAGGTGCGGATTTGGACTTCCACACCTTTGTCTTCCGGGCCGACGATGACAGTGTGCAAACTTTTATAGCCGTTGCCTTTTGGGTTGGCGATATAGTCGTCGAACTCGCCCGGAATCGGCTGCCAGAGGCTGTGGACAATGCCCAAGGTGGTGTAACACTCGGGAATGGTGTCCACCAAAATCCGTACGGCACGGATGTCGAACAGGCCGTCGAAAGTGAGCTTTTTCTTCACCATTTTTTTGTAAATGGAGTAGATGTGCTTCGGTCTTCCGGCAACTTCAAAATGAATATTGTATTTTTTCAGTTCCGTACGCAGGATATTGAGGAAGTTTTCGATGTATTCGAGGCGCTCGGTGCGTTTTTCGTCCAAAAGTAGGGCGATTTCGCGGTATTTTTCCGGCTCTTGATGACGGAAGCCCAAGTCTTCGAGCTGCCATTTGAGTTGCCACACGCCCAGGCGGTTGGCGAGCGGGGCAAAAATGTCGAGGGTTTCTTTGGCAACGGCGCGCTTTTCAGGATTGTCAGGAACGTTGCTTAAAAATTGCAGGGTGCGCGTACGCATCGCCAGTTTGATCAGGACGACGCGGATGTCGGTAACCATCGCCAACAGCATTTTACGCATGGTTTCGGCCTGTTGGCTGCGTTCTTCCGGCGTGGCAAGGCTATCCACGCGGGCGAATTGGGTCAGTTTCTGCACTTCGTCCACACCTTTGACCAGCTCGCAAACGGTGCTGTTGCAGCGTTCGGTAACCAATTCTTGCCAAGTGGGAACGTATTTGCCGATGTCGGACAAAATCGTAGCCGCCACGGCATCAGGCAAGAGGTCGAGTTCGCTGACGATTTGCATCGAGCCGAGAAAATGTTCCATTAATGGCTCGCCGTAAGTCGTTAGGGCATCGGCGGGGTAATGTTCTTTAGCTAAGTCAAAGGCCGTCTGAATCAGGTTTTTATCGGAATCGGGCAGCGCGGCAACATAGCCGTCGAACCAAGCGAGGAGGCCTTCCAGCGTTGCACTCGATGTTTGGGGCGTTTGGCGAATAGTGGTCATGGCGTGCGTTTTTTCTTTTTGATAAAAACGTTGCCATTGTAACAGTTTATTGCCGACAGCCCTAGATTTGTATGCGAATGTGGCACTATGTTTCAGGAAGCCTTGTTTCAGACGGCCTTGGGTGTTATGGTTAACCGTTTTGAAATTTTAAGGAGTATTTCGATGAAACTGTATATTTACGACCATTGCCCGTTTTGCGTTCGTGCAAGGATGATTTTCGGCTTGCGCGATGTGGCGGTGGAGGAAGTTGTCTTGGCTAACGATGACGAAACTACACCGATTGGCATGATTGGCTCAAAACAAGTGCCGATTCTGCAAAAAGAAGACGGTTCGTTTATGGGCGAGAGTTTGGATATTGTCCGTTACATCGATCAAGGCCGTCTGAAAGAAGAAGTTCGTCCAGAAGTACAGGCTTGGTTGGACAAAGTGGGTGAATACAATAACAAACTGGTACAGCCGCGCATGGTCAAAATTGGTTTGCCCGAATTTGAGACCGATGAAGCGAAAAAATACTTTATCGACAAAAAAGAGAAAAGTATCGGCAATTTCGAGACTAATCTGAATAAAACGGCACAATATCTGGAGCGTCTGCATCAAGACTTGGCAGAGCTGGAAGCGCTGGTGTGCGAAGGCGAAGGCTTGGGCGGTGAAATCAGTTTGGAAGATATCCTGACGTTCCCTATTTTGCGCAACCTGACCGTTGTGCGTGGTATCCAATGGCCGCAGAAATTGATGGATTATTTGTTGGCGATGAGCGAACGTTCCGGCGTGGCTTTGTATTTTGACCGCGCGTTGTGATGAATGTTTGAAACATAAAAAAGGCCGTCTGAAAGTTTTTTCAGACGGCCTTTGGGTTTAATAGGCAATCGTATCGGCAACCTGTGACAAACCGTTTTCCAACGATTCGAGCATGGCGGTATAGCCGTCGCCTTGTTGCGGCGTGATGGCGTTAAACGGTTTGCTGCGTCCGTCCGGCCATTGTGCATAACCGCTGATGGTGGTCTGCCCCTGATAGCTGCCTTGGAAGGCTTCGATATAGACTTTCAGGGTTTGGCTGCTTTGGCTACGTGAAGCAGGCACAAAGGTGCGATGCGGATTGAGGCGGTTGAGCTTGTTGCTGAGGTTTGCCGCCAATGCACCATCGAGCGGAGCCGCCCAAAGGTGGTTTTTCGCCAGATTCACATGATAGGCATCGGTTTGGTAAACGAGGCCGCCGTTGGCAAGCGGTTCGGCAAGGTTGACTTTGACCGCGATTTCGTTGCCTTGTGCAGCCGGACGGATGTACTGGCTGTCGGGTAGGACGAAATATTGTGTGCTTTGCGCAGTGCCGCAGGCGGCAAGCGTCAGGGCGGCGGCAATCGGGAAGAGGCGCATTATCGGCTTCCTTTCGGGATAGGGTCTTTGCTGCTGCTGTTAAAAATCAGCGCGTTGGGTTTTTCTTTCAAAGTATTAATCACGGGTTGAACGTCTTTTAAGGTTTTGTCCAAACTTTGCAGCGTATTTTGTACGTCGCCGTAGATAGGCGATTGAGGCGATACGCCTTGCAGGGTTTGACGCAACTCTTTCAGGGTTTGGTTCAACTCGTTCGGAATGTTTTGTGTCTGCGGTTTGCTGACCAGTTTGTCGATAGAGCTTAGGGCGGCATTGGCAGATTTGAGTGTGGACTTGAGTTCGGCAAGCGAACCGTTCAAGCCGGCAACGGTTTTATCCAATGGCAGATTGTTGAACTTATCTAACAAGTCGGCCACTTTTGCCTGCAAATCGTCCAAACCGCCGCCTTGGGTTGCGATAACGGTATCGCCTGCATAAACGGTATGCGGTCGCAGCTTAGGCGAGGCGGAAGGCTGATCGTTCAACTCAATCATTTTGCTGCCGGTCAGCAGGTTGTTACTGGAGATGGTGGCGGTCAGGCCTTTGTTTAGGGCCGTCTGAAATTG
This sequence comes from Neisseria sp. P0009.S007, assembly GCF_051962515.1. Classification (NCBI taxonomy): domain Bacteria; kingdom Pseudomonadati; phylum Pseudomonadota; class Betaproteobacteria; order Neisseriales; family Neisseriaceae; genus Neisseria; species Neisseria sp. P0009.S007. The sequence goes on from NZ_JBQCVF010000025.1 coordinate 19,459, forward strand.
TTGTTTCCAATGTTCTTTACTTTGCTCGTCGGCATTGATTTCCAAACGGGAAGGCTCGATGCGGATACGCACGGGAATCCAACCGTTTTCAAATAAGTGCAGGCTGTCATTGCGGTCGAAATAAGGGACATCGGAAACCACGCCGACATTCAGGCCTTTGTATTCGACAGGCGAACCGGCAGTCAGGCCGCGTACGGATTGTTTGAAGAATGCAGTGTAATACAGCGAGCGGTCGTCAGGCAGATTGGCCACTTCGCTGCGGCTGTCATAAAGCGTGAAGCTGTCTTCGCTTTTGACGTTTTTGCTGTCGCTTGTTTTAGGCGAGTCAAAGGAAATCGCACCGGACAGCAGGGCAGGCAGAGGGGCGGAGTTAAGTTTGACACCGCTGCCTGTGGTTTCGATATTGATGCCACTTTCCAGCCAAAAACGGCTGGCGGAATTAATCAGTTTGTCGTTGGGGCTTTGGATGAAAATGGTGTAATGCACGCTTTGGTCGGACGGGTCGAAATGCGCGCTTTCTACTTGGCCGACCATAAAATTTTCATACAAAACCGGGCTGCTGACGTTGAGGATGCGGTCGTTTTTGCCGATCAAATTCAGGCGCAGGCCGCTTTGACCGATGGCGGCAATCGGTGGAATGTCTTGGACGACAAATACATCTTTGGTTTCTTGGCTTTTGCCTGGTGTGAATGCGATATATGAGCCGGAAAGTAAGGTTCCCAAGCCGGTAACGCCGCTTTGGTCGATACGTGGTTTGACCACCCAAAATTGGGTATCGCTGCGGATAAGGTCTTTGGCATCGGCGCTGAGCTGTGCAGTGACTTCCACGCCTTTTTGGTCGTCGCGCAATTTGATGCGGGTAACGTGTCCGACATCGACGTTCAACACTTTAATAATGGTGTTGTTGACTTCGATGCCTTCGGCACTGTCCATCAACAGCGTAACGACAGGGCCGCGGTTGCGGATGTCTTTAACCAAAAGCCAGCCGCCGGCAATCAGCGCAATCAGCGGAATCAGCCACACGATAGACGTGAAGACATTGGTTTTCTTGACACGCGCCGGGGCGTGATAATTGGGTGAAGAATCGTGTTTTTTCATTGTGTTAAGGTCTGCTCAGAATCAAGGCCGTCTGAAAGCTGCTGTTGCTTGTCCCAAATCAGACGGGGATCGAAATAATAGGCCGAAAGCATGGTCAAAATAACAACCAGGCAGAAGTAAATCGCCGCACCACCCGGCACGACGCGCGCCATATTGGTGTGGAACGAACTCATCAAAATAATAATCACAAAAATATCAATCATCGACCAGCGGCCGATGGATTCGGTGATCCGATACAAAACCGACATCTTTTCCGCGCTCATCACGGGTTTGAAGTATGCGGAATAAATCAAAACCGCCATCGCAATAATCTTCAAAACCGGCACCATAATACTGGCACTAAAGATAATCACGGCAATCAACCGATCGCCATCGTCCCACATATAAACAATGCCGTTGAAAATCGTGTTGATCTCCAAAGCCGTCGGATTGGACGAAATCATAATCGGCAGGATGTTGGCAGGGAAATACAGGATAAACGCCGCCATTAAAAACGCCAGCGAAATGCTCAGACTTTTCGGGCGGCGGCGGTATAAGTCTGCACCGCATACGCCGCAAGGTTGCTCGTTTTTATTGCGGAAATACAGGCAGCGGCTGCAACAGATTTTGTCTTCAGTGGCCGTCTGAACCGCATGGCCGCCGGTTAAACGGTGAATCTTATAATAAACCCAATGCTGCGGAATCGATACCGAAGTCCGAATCAGCATGACCGACAACGGAAACATCAGGTAAAACGCCGAGCCGAACTCTACTGTAGCAACGGACGAGAGCTTGATATACGCCACCAAAGTGGAAATGAAAAACACATCCACCATGATCCAATGACGTAACCGCACCAATACACGCGTCGCAAAGCGCAGCGCAGGGTAGGCCTTTTCGCGTATCAAAGCCGTATAAACATACAGGCAGAGCAGTAAAAACAGTAAAGGCGCGCCGAAGGTGAGGATAAACATCACTTCCGCCAGAAAACCATAATCCAGCGAAATCAAAAGCCGCATCATTTGCGGCAACGACAAAATCGATGTCACGCCGAACAAATCCACACGGATATACACCATATTGTAGGCGAAAGCCATCAGAATCAAGGTTGTCAGCGCATAGGCAATCGGCGCGATATACGGATTGTTTTCTACTTCCACAATTTCATGGTTGCATACCGGACAATGCGCTTCCTGTCCCTGACGCAGGCGCGGAATATCCATACGGCAGCCGCAATCCGGGCATTCCACCGTATGTGCAGGCAGCGTCGCATCAGGAAGATAAGACTTGTAGCGCCACCAACGATGGTAGGCAGGAATCCGTTTCATGGTTCGGCAGGGGATAAAGAAGGTGCAAAGAGTGTCGCATTATAAAGGAAAACAGAAGGATAGCTCAAATTTAGGTCGATATTTGATTGAATGGCAGCTGCTTAATAAGGTTTGGGCCGTCTGAAAAGTTTGAAAAGGGTTTAGAAGGTTATTGCTATGGGCTGTTAAATTTTATTAATAGGTCTTAGTTTGGTTTATTGTTATTATATTAAAAATAAGATATATTCTCATTAATTAAAAACACGATGAGTCTTGTAGATCTGTGGAAGGTACGCGGTCAACGAATCTGAAGCAGGTTAAAAATTATCTTCTTTGTTTTTAAAACGATTCTTTTTAAATTAGACGGTATTTTTAACTATAAAGGCCGTCTGAAACCATTAGTCTCTTAATTCAAAGGAAACATCATGAGTGAAACACAAGAGCTGACTTTCGCCAAACGCTTGAAAGAGCAAACCACGACAACGCACGACAGCGTTGATAACTTGGTTATGTC
>NZ_JBQCVF010000026.1:0-6082 GCF_051962515.1 Neisseria sp. P0009.S007
CTCCGGCAAAAGTCCGCAGCAACCCGGTTCAAAACGTTTCCTACACTGTACGTAAAGGCGATACCCTGAACACCATCGCCAGCCGTTTCAATGTTGATATTAACGATATCCGCCGTTGGAACCGCAATACCCGTACCGTATCTCCCGGTCAACGTTTGAAACTGATTGGTAGCTAATATTATCTTTAAAACAAAGGCCGTCTGAAAGATTCAGACGGCCTTTTTCTTGATGATAGATAATCAAGTTAATGTTTGATAACAAACAGAATAGTCTTTACTTAAAGATAAAAATATTTTTTGAAAATTACTGTATAAAAAAAGAGTGTGCAAAAACACACTCTCTTCTTCAAACGAATTGTCGTCAAACCCTATGCTAAATACCCTTATCCAAACATATGAATTCCGTAAAATATATTCCTATGCCGGTGAAAAAGCATCACAGAAGAAGGCATCTTCCGGTAAAGCGCAATTTTGAGTCAGCAAACTTTGCGCACTCTCGGTCATAGCTGGTGACCCACAAGCATAAACTTCGTATTGGCTCAAATCAGGATAATTTTGTGCGGCAACATTTTGCACGTACCCATTCTCCCCTTTCCAATCGGAATCAGGCTTAGAAAGAACAGGCGAGAATTTCGCATTTTTCAGACGGTCTATTAATGCTTCTGCTTCTTCCAATGCGTACAAATCCTCCTGCTGACGTGCTCCCCAGTAAAAATGAACCTGACGTTCGCTATTCTGATGAATCAAATCAAGCAAGATGCTGCGGATAGGTGCGTAACCTGTACCCGTTGCCAACAAAACAATCGGTTTATTGCTGTCCTGTTGCAAAGTGAATGTACCTAATGGCCCTTTAACGCGGACAATGCCTTTTTCTTTGATTTTAGGCTCGGCACCAAAAATCATTTCTGAGCATACGCCGTTTTCACGTTTGCGGATATGCAGTTCCAAAATGCCTTCTTGATCAGGCGAATTGGCGATTGAATAGCTACGGCTGATATTGCCGGGAAGCAGCAAATCAATATATTGCCCGGCATAAAATGCAAATGGCGGCGCTTTAGGCAAAGCCAGTTTGAGCAAAGCAACATCGTGTTTGATTTCAATGTTTTCAATACGTGCCGGCAATGTGCGTACCGGCAAAGCATTTTGATTAAAACCTGGCACATTTATTTTGAGGTCGCTCTTCGCAGTGGTACAACACAATAACACTTTGCCCTGTGCTTTTTCTTCTTCACTGATGGCTTTATCAATATGCTTGCCCATTTCAAATTCGCCACTAATCAACTCAGCCTTACACTGCCCGCAGGCACCACTTTTGCAAGAATGAGGCAAATTTAAATTCTGACGGGTTGCGGCAGCAAGAACAGTTTCGTCCTCATTCGCCGTAAATGTAGTTTGATCTGGTAAGGTAATGGTATGTGTCATGGTATTTAGAATAAATTTATTATCAAAAACAAAGGCCGTCTGAAAATAAAACCTGTTTTCAGACGGCCTATCCTATCTATCAAGCCAATTTGGCTTTAATCAACTCTTGAACCTGAGCCGGATTGGCCTTGCCTTTACTTGCTTTCATCACTTGGCCGACAATCGCATTTAAGGCTTTTTCATTACCGGAACGGAATTGCTCAATGGCTTTCGCATTGTTTGCCAACACTTCATCCACCATCGCTTCAATTGCGCCAGTGTCAGTAATCTGTTGCAAACCATGTTTTTCGATGATTTCGGCAATACCTGCTTCAGGCTCAGCCCACATCGCTTCAAAAGCTTTTTTCGCCAATTTGCTGCTTAATGTTCCATCTGCAACTTTAGCAACCAACTCGGCAAGGCGTGGAGCTGTAATCGGGCTTTCAGCCAATTCCAAACCTTCTTTGTTCAAGGTAGCGGCAAGCTCGCCGTTCATCCAGTTCGCCGTCAATTTACCTTGGCCGCAGGCTTTGGCCGCTTCTTCAAAATAGGCAGCTTGGGCGCGGCTGGCAGTCAACAGGCGCGCATCATAGTCAGACACGCCGTAATCGGCAACAAAACGCGCCGCCATTTCATGCGGCAACTCAGGCATTTGCTCTTTGGCCTTTTGCAATTGGCCGTCTGAAATAATGACCGGCAGCAAATCCGGATCCGGGAAATAGCGGTAATCGTGCGCATCCTCTTTCAAACGCATCACACGGGTTTCGCCTTTTTCAGGATCAAACAGCATGGTTGCCTGCTGTACTTTACCACCATCTTCCAAAATTTCGATTTGCGCTTCCACTTCATAATTGATGGCTTGTTCCAAGAAGCGGAAAGAGTTGAGGTTTTTGATTTCACGGCGTGTACCGAACTCGGCCTGACCTTTTGGACGTACAGAAACGTTGGCATCAACACGGAACGAACCTTCCGCCATATTACCGTCGCAAATATCCAGCCAAGTCACTAAACCATGCAACGCTTTAGCATATGCCACAGCTTCGGCTGCGGAACGCATTTCAGGCTCGGAGACAACTTCCAACAAAGGCGTACCGGCACGGTTCAAGTCGATACCGGTAGCACCGTTCAAACCTTCATGTACGGATTTACCCGCATCTTCTTCCATGTGTGCACGGGTAACATTGATGGTTTTAACCTCATCGCCCACTACGATTTCCAGTTTGCCGTGTTCAACAATCGGCAAATCCAACTGGCTGATTTGATAGCCTTTTGGTAAATCAGGATAAAAATAGTTTTTACGGTCGAACACGTTTTTCTGATTGATTTTCGCATCCAAAGCCAAACCGAGTTTGATGGCTTTTTCGACGACTTCGCGGTTCATTACCGGCAATACGCCCGGCAACGCACACTCAACCACGCTGGCGTGGGCATTAGGCTCGGCACCGAATGCAGTGGATGCGCCGCTGAAGATTTTGGATTGGGTGTTGAGTTGGACGTGGATTTCCAGTCCGATTACGGTTTCCCAAGTCATAAGGGTCTTTCTGTCGAAAAAAAAGTTAATCGGTTAAATGAGTGATTCGTTTTTCAGACGGCCTGAATAAAAAACCATAACAGGCCGCCTGTAAGATAAGTTTATTTCCTGCGGCGTTGGAAACCGGGCAGTTGCCAATGGAAACGGTATGCAGTCAGACGGAACAACAATCCGCCGGCAAAGAGCAGGTTTAACGTAAAAATATTAATCCAGCCCAAATGCCCGAACAGATAAATCAGCCCGCCAATCAAAATAGCCACGCTGCCGTAAAGGTCGGTACGCAAAATCATTGGTACATCATTGACCAAAATATCGCGCGCAATACCGCCACCAACGGCAGTCACAAAAGCCAAAGAAATAACGCCGAACAGATTAAGCTGCAAAGCCATACCGATTTGTGCACCGGTAATGCTGAACGCTGCCAAACCAATGGCATCGGCAATAATAAAAGCAGCGGCCAAATAGGTGCTGCGATAACGTTGCACCCTTATCAACCATGCGATAGCAAGCGTGGCAAACACAACAATCAGCGCATCGGTTTGCAAAAACACTTGCGGAATCCGGCCAACCAAGCCATCGCGTATCATGCCGCCGCCGACAGCCGTCAGTAACGCAGTAATGACGACACCGAGCACATCCAACCGCTTGTTGTAGCCGACCAAATAGCCTGAAATGGCAAACGCAGCTGTCCCAATGATTTGAATGAAGTCGGTGGCTGTCATGTTTTTAAATATCTACAATATGCAGCACCTCAATACATTCAGGCGCTTTTATATGGTTTATTTTCAGACGGCCTTGAATCATCAAGGCCCTAAAACATTATTCCGGCGCTTTGGTGTGCCAATCGCTGCTCAGCTGAACCTGATGTGCGGCACCCAAAATTTTGGCTTCGGAGAAATAGTTGCCGATAAATTGCACACCAATCGGCAGGCCGTTTGCGCTGAAACCGGCTGGCAGAGTCAATGCGGGCAAACCGGCAAGGTTCACGGCGATGGTGTAAATATCGGACAAGTACATTTGTACAGGGTCGTGGATGTCGCTGCCGAGTTTCGGCGCGGCAGTCGGCGCAGTCGGCGCCAGAATGAAATCACATTGACCAAAGGCCGTCTGAAAATCATTGGCTACAAGGTGACGCAGTTTTTGCGCTTTCAAGTAGTACGCATCGTAGTAACCATGACTCAATACATAAGTACCGATCATGATACGGCGTTTGACCTCGCTGCCGAAACCTTCGGCACGGGTGTTGCTGTACATTTCTTCCAAATCGCCGAATTGCGCTGCACGATGGCCATAACGTACGCCGTCGAAACGGGATAAGTTAGTACTTGCTTCCGCAGAGGCGAGAACGTAATAAGCAGGGATCGACAATGATGTTTGCGGCAGGGAAACCTCAACAGTCTCCGCGCCTTGTGCTTTGAGCAAATCGATAACGCTTTGCAAGGCCGTCTGAACATCGGCATCCGCGCCTTCGCCGAAATATTCTTTAGGCAAACCGATTTTCAAACCTTTGAGCGGCTTATCCAAATCACGGGTGTAGTCTTCTTTTTCGAGCTCCAAGCTGGTGGAATCGCGCTCGTCAAAGCTGGCCATGGCGTTCAACAAAATCGCACAGTCTTCGGCCGTTTGCGCCATAGGACCGGCTTGGTCAAAGCTGGAAGCATAAGCAACCATACCGAAGCGTGAAACCGTACCGTAAGTCGGCTTGATGCCGGTAATACCGCAATGCGATGCAGGCTGACGGATAGAACCGCCGGTATCCGAACCCAACGCAACCGGTGCCAAACGCGCCGCGATTACAGCAGCCGAACCGCCTGACGAACCGCCGGGAACATGTTCAAGATTCCATGGGTTTTTGGTTGCGCCGTAGAACGAAGTCTCATTGGTCGAACCCATGGCAAATTCGTCCATATTGGTACGGCCAAGAGTAACCATGCCGGCATCCAACAGGTTTTGCACCACAGTGGCAGTATAAGGAGAAACAAAGTTATCCAACATTTTGGAGCTGCATGCACTGCGCCAACCTGTTTGGCAGAAAATATCTTTGTAAGCAACCGGTACACCGGTCAAAACCGTTGCATTGCCGGCCGCGATACGCGCATCGGCTGTTTTGGCCTCAGCAAGGGTCTTATCTTGATCGATGGTCACATAGCCATTGATGGCAGGGTTTTTCGCAGCAATAGCGGCCAAATATTCGGTCGCCAATTCGACTGCGGAAATTTGTTTGGATTGCAGCAGGCTGCTGGCTTGTTTGAGCGTGTAAGCGGTCATTGTGCCGTACTTTCTATAAAACAGTTTTTGCTTTCAAAACAGATATTGAAAACATCCGTTTAAATCAATAAATCGGGCCGTCTGAACAAAGTATCCTTTCAGACGGCCTTGCAATAGGGGCTTGCCGATAAGCAAAGGCCGTCTGAAACCTTATTCTTCAATTACTTGAGGAACGATATACAGGCGGTTGCGCACTTCGGGGGCAACAGCTTGATATTCGGCAGCATGATCGGTTTCAGTCACTTTATCTTCGCGCAGGCGTAAAGCGGCTTCGTGCGGATGCGCCATGGGTTCGATACCGTCGGTATTGACGCTTTGCATGTTTTCAACCATGGCGAAAATGTCGTTCAACTCGGCAAGCGTTTTGTTTTTTTCTTCGTCCGTTAAAGTGAGGCGCGAGAGTTTTGCGATTTTTTCCACATCATTTAAGCTTAAAGCCATAAAAAATCCTTGTCTGATAGCAATGCCTCTTAGGTTTGGGGTATCATTGCATTTCGTCTTCTATGAAGCGAAGAATTATAACCGAAAACCAAACAGGTTGGCATGGTGTTTTAATTCAGACGGCCTTTTAAGGGGGCATTTATCCGTCTTAAACCGTGTACCTGTTTTTCTTATTTTAAATAATGCTAAACACATCCGGGCTGGGCCGGAATTTCAGGAATCCTATGTTTCGTCTTTTATCTCGTTTCCTCTCCAATGATATTGCCATCGACTTGGGCACGGCCAACACGCTGATTTTTGTACGCGGCAAAGGGATTGTTTTGGATGAGCCGTCCATGGTTGCGATTCAATCCGGCGCAGGCAATAAAAGTAAAATTATGGCCGTGGGCACGGAAGCCAAAAAAATGCAGGGCCGTGCGCCGCGCAATATTGAAATCGTCCG
>NZ_JBQCVF010000026.1:6182-22270 GCF_051962515.1 Neisseria sp. P0009.S007
AAAAGTAAAATTATGGCCGTGGGCACGGAAGCCAAAAAAATGCAGGGCCGTGCGCCGCGCAATATTGAAATCGTCCGCCCGATGAGGGACGGCGTGATTGCCGATTTTGTGATTACCGAGCGTATGCTGGGTATGTTGATTAAAAAAGCCACCGAAGGACGGTCTTTGGTTCCACCCCGTGTGGTTATCTGTGTTCCTGGCGGCTCTACCCAAGTGGAACGTAAAGCGATTTTGGATTCGGCGTTTGCTGCCGGCGCGGCAAGCGTGCATTTGATTGAAGAACCGATGGCCGCCGCTTTGGGCGTGGGCTTACCGATTGAAGATGCGGCAGGTTCGATGATTGTCGATATTGGCGGCGGTACGACTGAAATCGGCATTCTTTCACTGGGCGGTATGGCCTATTCTGCTTCTGTCCGCGCAGCCGGCGATGAATTCGATAAAAGCATCATCCATTACCTGCGCCGACATCGCGGCGTCTTAATCGGCGAAGCGACGGCAGAAGAATTGAAGAAACAAATCGGCTCTGCATCGGGCTTTGAAACCGAAATAGCCATGCGCATTAAAGGCCGCGACCTGGCCGAAGGTACGCCTAAATCCTTGGCGGTTACGTCAAATGAAATCCGTGAAGCATTGAGTGAAACGGTAAATCAAATCATCCGCGCCGTCCGTCTGGCTTTGGAACAAGCTCCGCCCGAACTGGCCGGCGACATAGCCGACCGCGGCATTATGCTGACCGGCGGCGGTGCACTTCTGCACGGTATCGATACCGTCTTGGCCGATGCAACCGGCCTGCCCATCGGTATTGCCGACCAGCCTCTGAACTGCGTCGCCTATGGTGCCGGTAAGGCTTTGGACTATATCGGCAAATGGGATACCGTATTTACGGAAAACCCATAAGGTAGATGGTTATGGAACGCTCTTCTTTGCGCTTTGACGAGGCAAAAGGCCCTAAGCTGTTGCCTCGTTTTGTCGTTTATATCGCTCTGGCTGCCGGCCTGATGGTGGCAGATTACCGCTTTTCATTGATGCAGCCGGTGCGTGCGGCAGTAATGCCCATGCTCTACCCTGTTCAATGGCTGGCGAATCAACCTGTTCAACTTTATCAATATTTTGCTGACCTCTCCCAGTCCAAATCCGAACTCTTGGAACAGAACCGCCAGCTTTTAGAAGAAAATGGCCGTCTGAAAATCGATTTGCAGCGGGATAAAGTCAATACCGATGAATTACGCGAATTGAAAAAACTGTATGGTTTGCAACAAAAAGGCATTCACAACGTTATCGGTGCGGAAGTCATTTCCAATGGCAAAGATCCGCTTTCCGAAAGACTGATTATCGGCAAGGGCAGCCAAGACGGTTTGAAAGTTGGCGATGCAGTCATCGATCAAAGCGGTTTGATTGGCCTGTTGACACAAGTTCACACACAAAGCGCGGAAATTGAACTGATCTCAAGCGGACAAAGCATTGTCCCCGTAGCCGTCAGTCGCACCGGCGAACGCAACTTGACATACGGCAATGGCAACGGTTTGGATTTGCGCTATTTCCCAACCGGCTCGGACTTGAAACCCGGCGATATTCTGCTGACTTCCGGCCTGGATGGTACTTATCCGGCGGGGATTCCCGTTGCAACCGTCAGCAAGGTTGTCCGCGCATCGGGAACACCTTATTACGATACGCAACTGACGCCTTTGGCCGCTTTACGCAGCAGCCGTTTTGTCTTGGTACTTTCTTCCAGCCCTTATTCCCCACGCTGATTTCATGAACGATTTTGACGATTCTTACCGTGCAGTACCGCTGCACATCATGGCGGCCAGTCTCATTGTGATGATGATACTGGACTTTATGCCGTTTTCCTTTGACGGATTCTTTTGGCTGCCTGAAATGACGGCACTGATGTTGCTGTATTGGACATTGCACCAACCGCAACGCGCAGGCATGGGACTGGCTTTTGCCATCGGTCTGATTGTCGATGCCGCAACCGCCGCGACTTTGGGATTGCACGCCCTGTCTTACGTTGTGATGACTTATTTCATTTTAAACCGCCGCCGCCAAATCATGCTCTACGGCCACATTATGCAATTGGCCGCTGTCTTGGCTGCTCTGCTTCTCAATCAGGCCATCTTAACTGTTGCCCGTTTGTTCCTTAATCATCAGGTCATCACTTTGCAAGGCTTTGTTGCCCCATTTGTCGGCGCACTGCTTTGGCCGATACTCAGCCAGCTGATGCTGATTGTGACCCGTATTTACCGCTCCCACTGAAAAGATGAAACCGATTCTTCCACGCCGTCTTTCCGGTGGCCAGCATACCCAAAAACCTTCTGCTCAGGCAGCACAAGCCGATGCTTTATTGCGCCTGCTCGTTGCTTTTGTCCTGATTGTCATCTTCTTTTCCATCTTACTGGCGCGGTTCTTCTACCTGCAAGTAACTCAACACAATGAGTTTTCCGGCCAAGCATCGAGCAACCGCATCACCCTGATTCCAACGCCGCCCGTACGTGGCGAAATCGTCGATATCAACGGCGTTCCTTTAGCCAAAAACTATCCTGTCTTTTCGCTCGAAGTTATTCCCAGCCGCATTGAAGGCAAGATGGAAGATATCATTGAAGCATTGAAAAAATACGTCGATATCACGCCGACAGATTTAAAACGCTTCAAAAAATACCGCGAAAGCTATAGAAAATTTGAAAATATCCCACTCAAACTCAGACTGACCGATGAAGAGGCTGCACGCTTGTCTATGCATCTGCGCGAATTCAAAGGCGTAGAAGTCAACTCACGCACATTCCGCGAATATCCTTACGGCAAACTGACTTCCCATTTCTTAGGCTACATCGGCCGTATTAGCGATAAAGACAAAGAAATGCTGGAAGAAGAAGGCCTGACCGCCCTCTATCGCGGCAGTACGCATATCGGTAAATCCGGCTTGGAAAAATATTACGAACACCAGCTTCATGGCATTCCAGGCTATCAGGAAGTCGAAAAAGACGCTTACGGCAATATCGTCCGCGTATTGAAAAATGTCCCGTCCAAAATGGGGCAAACCTTGCGCCTGGGCATGGATATCCGTATGCAGCAGGAAGCCGACCGCATCTTGGGCGACCGCCGTGGCGCATTGGTGGCCATCAATCCGCAAGACGGTACTGTCTTGGCTTTTGTTTCCAAACCTTCCTTCAATCCCAACCTCTTTATTGACGGCATCGACAGCGATACTTGGAAAATGCTGAATGACGATTGGAAAAAGCCTTTGATCAACCGCGTTACCCAAGGCCTTTATCCGCCGGGTTCTACATTTAAACCCTTTATGGGCATGGCTTTGTTGGAAAGCGGCAAAATCACTCAAAACACCATCGTCTCCGCTCCCGGCGCATGGAGCATACCTGGCAGCCGCCATATTTTCCGCGACTCTGTCCGCAGCGGTCACGGCTCGGCCAACTTGAGCAAAGCCATTCAAGTATCCTCAGATACTTTCTTCTACCGCTTGGGTTACGAGATGGGTATTGATAAAGCCTCTCCGTATCTGGCGCAATTCGGTTTTGGCCAAAAAACCGGCATTGACCTGCCCAGCGAATACACAGGCGTTTTGCCCAGCCGCGAATGGAAAGCCAAACGCTTTGCCAAATCTTCCGACCCGACTGCCAAAGAATGGCGCGCCGGCGAGATGGTTTCCGTCAGTATCGGCCAAGGCTACAATGCCTACACGCCTTTGCAAATGGCACATGCGACAGCATCTCTGGCCAATAACGGGGTCGTTCATCAGCCACATTTGGTCAAAGAAGTATTGGATTTCGGCGCGCGCAAAATTACCCGTATCAACCCCAATCCTGAGCGTCAAATTCCGTTCAAAGCCGATAACTTCGAATACGTCAAACGCGCAATGGAAAAGGTATTGAAACCGGGTGGTACGGCGCACCGTATCGGTGGCGGACTCGCTTATACGATGGGCGGTAAAACCGGTACGGCCCAAGTCGTACAAATCAAACAGGGCGGCCGCTACAATGCCGCAGCCCTACGCGAACAACACCGTGACCATGCATGGTTTATCTCGTTTGCGCCATTGGAAAAACCTGAAATCGCTATTGCCGTTATTTTGGAAAATGGCGGCTGGGGTGCTTATGCCGCACCATTGGCTCGTGAAATGACTGATTTTTATATGCTTCACGTCAAGCCGCAACAGTTTTCAGACGGCCTTGAATCAGATTCGGCCAAAACTGCAACAACGGACAAACATCAGCCTATTACCAGCATTTTCCAATCTGCCTACGGACTGACGCCGACAAGCCCTGCCTCACAGCCGGAGGTTCATCATGAATAACACATCAGCGTGGAAAAATTTAAAATCCACCATTGCGGCCCCGATTGACCCTTGGCTGTTTTCTGCCATGCTCGCCATCTACATCATGAGCCTGTTCCTGCTCTATTCTGCAGACGGGCAAGAGTTCGGCCAATTGGAAAACAAAACCATCCATACCGTTTTGGGCTTTGCCCTTTTATGGATTATCGCCGTATTCAAGCCGCAAACGGCTGCCAAAGTCGCCCTGCCTATTTACATTGTCGGCGTATTACTGCTGATTGGCGTTGAAGTCGCCGGCGTCACCGTCAACGGCTCGACCCGTTGGCTGAGTCTCGGCTTTACCCGTATCCAACCTTCCGAAATCATGAAAATCGGTATTCCCATGACTGTCGCGTGGTATTTCCAACGCTATGAAGGCCGTCTGAAATGGATACATTATATTGTCGCCCTCGTGCTGATTCTTGTTCCTGTCGCCCTGATTTTGAAACAGCCCGACCTCGGTACGGCAGCACTGATTATGGCTTCGGGTATTTTTGTCATCTTCTTTGCCGGATTGCCTTGGAAGGCTATTTTTGCCGCCATTATTGCCTTTGTGGCCGCTTTGCCGCTCTTGTGGAATTACGGCATGCACGACTACCAGAAAACCCGCGTTCTCACTCTACTCGACCCAACCAAAGACCCGTTAGGCGCAGGCTACCACATCATCCAATCCATGATTGCCATCGGCTCGGGCGGCGTATGGGGTAAAGGCTGGCTCAACGGTACGCAAACCCATTTGGACTATATTCCCGAATCAACGACTGACTTTATTTTCGCAGTATTCGGCGAAGAATTCGGCCTGATTGGCAATATCCTTTTACTGCTGGTTTACCTTATCATTTTGGCACGCGGATTGTGGATTGCCGCGCAAGCTCAATCCCTTTACAGCCGTACTCTGGCAGGCGCATTGACCATGACCTTTTTCTGCTATGCCTTTGTAAACATGGGCATGGTCAGCGGTATTTTGCCCGTTGTCGGCGTCCCCCTCCCCTTGGTCAGCTACGGCGGTACGGCTACGCTTTCCATCATGGTGGTGCTCGCCCTGTTGATGGGTATTGCCAACGAACACAAAAACCTCCGCCGTCGTAATATGGATAATGATGAACTAACTGAAAGCGAGAAATGATATGGAACTGGGTGTAGAAATCGGCAAACTTCTCGTTGCACTTCTTGTACTGATCAACCCCTTCAGCGCACTCTCGATTTATCTTGACCTGACGCAAGACCACAGCACCAAAGAAAAACGCAGAATTGCGCGTACTGCCGCACTAGCCGTTTTCATCGTGATTGTCGTCTTTGCGCTGGGCGGCGGTATCTTGTTGAAAGTACTCGGTATCAGCGTCGGCTCTTTCCAAGTCGGCGGCGGTATTCTGGTTTTGCTGATTGCCATCTCCTTAATGAACGGCAACGATAATCCTGCCAAACCCAAAATTGATTCCCATTCAGAAGAACATCAAAGTGCGCAACAAGTCCGCCGCAATGAAAAAGCCATTGCCGTCGTACCCATTGCCATTCCGATTACCATCGGCCCCGGCGGTATCTCTACCGTCATTATTTACTCCTCTGCCGCCAAAAATTACAGCGATATTGCCCTAATTATCATCTCCGGCTTTCTGGTCAGCCTGATTTGCTATCTCATCCTGATCGTTGCCGGACGCATCAGTAAACGCTTGGGCACGACCGGCCTGACCATCCTCAACCGTATCATGGGCATGATGCTTGCTGCCATTTCCGTAGAGATTATTGTTGCCGGCTTAAAATCTATTTTTCCCCAACTGGTCGCTTGAAGTACAATTATCACAATAAAAGGCCGTCTGAAACATTTTCAGACGGCCTCATAAAAACATAAAAACAAAGGAGCCAACCATGTTTCACAGCACCCATGTCTTTACCGGTGAAACCATTTGCCGCCGACCGGCACAAAACTACACTGAATTTACCGACGAATTAAACCGCCTCCAAACCCTTCAGCAAACCTTCGCTCAATCAAGCATTACCGAGCGCACCGCCCTCTTACAGCAATTTGCCGACAGCCTTACCCAAAACCAAGAACGCCTCGCCGAAATGGTTTGCGAAGAAGTCGGACGCTGCCTGCACGAATGCCGTGCCGAAATCAATAAATCCATCGAGCTTATCCGCTACTACGTCCGTCTTGCCCCCGAACTGCTTGCCCATAAAACCATCGCCACCCAAGCCAGCCTCAGCCAAGTCCGTTTCGAGCCTTTGGGCGTTGTTTTGGCAGTCATGCCGTGGAACTATCCTGTTTGGCAGATTTTACGATTTGCCATCCCTGCCCTGTGCGCCGGCAATGCCTGCGCGGTCAAACCTGCGCCCAGTGTCGCCCGCGTCAGCGAAACCCTCTTCAGCCTCATCCCCAAAGGTTTGCCGCTTATCGGCGCATGGTTAAACCATGAAGACACGCTTAAAGCCATTAAAGATACCGATGCCATGGCATTTACCGGTTCGACCCATACCGGCCGCTTGCTGGCCGCACATGCAGGCAGACATCTGAAAAAAAACGTCCTTGAATTGGGCGGCAGCAATCCGTTTATCATCCTACCCGACGCCGATCTGCAACGCGCAGCCATCGATGCCTGCTATTCGCGCTTTCGCGATGCCGGACAATCCTGCAATGCCGCTAAACGCATCGTTGTTACCCAAGATATTGCCGAACAATTTATCCCACTCTTCCTTGCCGAGTGCGCCAAACTGCAAACCGGCAATCCCAAAGATCCGAACACCACCCTTGCCCCACTTCACCGCCAAGACCTGCGTCAAACCGTACACGAGCAGGTTGAAGATGCGGTTACACACGGTGCGCAATGCTTAAGCGGCGGCTATATCCCTGAGGGAGAAAGCTGGTTTTACCCTGCCACGGTATTGGATCAAGTCAATCCAAACTGCCGCGTTTGGCACGAAGAAGTCTTCGGCCCGGTTGCCATGATCTTACGCGCCGACAATCCGGATCATGCCGTCGCACTTGCCAATGACACACCTTTCGGCCTCGGCGCCTGTATCTACACAGCCGACACGGCAAACGCATGGCAATACGCCGAAAAAATCCAAGCAGGCTCTGTCTTTATCAACCGTCACACCAGCAGCGACCTGCGCCTCCCCTTTGGCGGCGTCAAAGCTTCAGGCTATGGACGCGAGCTATCAGAATTCGGGCTGTACGAGTTCGTCAACGTCAAAACCTATTGGCAAAAATAAACCGTTTCATTAACTCAGGCCGTCTGAAAAACCCGATTTCAGACGGCCTGATGTTGTTTAAAAAGCTGGCAAAAATATTGTATTTAATCCCATACAAATTCTGCAAAATCAAAGCGGCTCAAAAATAAGAAACCTATTTTAGAAAGCAATTCATATTTCCACGCCTATTTTGAATCGGCAGCTTACCATGTTCATCATTCCAACCGTTTCATTAAACCCTCTATAAAATACCCAATAAACAAAAATACCGTCTGAAATACAACTTTCAGACAGCATTTTCAATCAAATACTACTTACCGGATTACAATTTCAAACCGGCCAGTTTAGCAGCATACGCATCCAAATCAGCGATTGGACGGGTAGCCACGCCGCTTTCCATTGCTGCTTTAGCAGTAGCTGTAGCAACGCGAGGCAACAGGCGGGAATCGAATGGGGTAGGAATCAGGTATTCCGCACCGAATTCAAATTTCTTACCGTAAGCGGCAACCACTTCTTCAGTTACCTCTTCCATTGCCAAGTCAGCCAGTGCATACACGCAGGCGCGTTTCATTTCTTCGTTGATGGTGGTCGCGCCGACATCCAATGCGCCACGGAAGATGAATGGGAAGCACAATACGTTGTTCACTTGGTTCGGGAAGTCTGAACGGCCGGTACCGATGACCACATCCGGACGGGTTTCTTTTGCCAATGGAGGCAGGATTTCCGGATTCGGGTTTGCCATGGCGAACACGATTGGTTTTTCGTTCATGGTGTTCAGCATTTCAGGCGTCAGCAGGTTTGCGCCGGACAGACCCAAGAAGATGTCTTTACCTTTAACGGCATCAGCCAATACGCGTTGACCGTTGTCTTCGATGGCGTAGAACTGTTTGGACTCGTCCATACGGTCTTTGTCTTCGCGGGTTTTGTAAATCACGCCTTTGGAGTCGCAAACGGTCACGTTTTCGCGTTTCAAACCCAAATCCAGCAATTGGTTCAAGCAGGCAATCGCGGCCGCACCTGCGCCGGAGCACACCAAAGTCGCTTCTTCAATTTTGCGGCCGGTATAACGCAAAGCGTTCAGTACAGCGGCAGCGGTAATGATGGCAGTACCGTGTTGGTCGTCGTGGAATACGGGGATTTTGCAACGTTTGCGCAATTCGCGTTCGATGTAGAAGCACTCAGGCGCTTTGATGTCTTCGAGGTTGATACCGCCGAAAGTCGGTTCCAAAGAAGCGATGATGTCTACCAATTTTTGAGGGTCTTTTTCATCGATTTCGATGTCGAATACATCAACACCGGCGAATTTTTTGAACAATACGCCTTTGCCTTCCATTACAGGTTTACCGGCCAATGCGCCGATGTTGCCCAAACCCAACACTGCGGTACCGTTGGAAATCACGGCAACCAAATTGCCTTTGGCAGTGTATTTGTAGGCAGTTTGCGGATCGGCATGGATTTCCATACAAGGAGCGGCTACGCCCGGAGAGTACGCCAACGCCAAATCTTTAGACGTGGCCAGAGATTTGGTTGGGGTAACGGAGATTTTGCCCGGCACGGGGAATTCGTGGAACTGCAGGGCGGCTTCTTTTAATGAATTTTCCATTTATCGATCCTGTTTGCGAGAGAGATTTTACAGCGAATAAGTCTGAAACAGGCTGCTTCAGACGTTTAAATTTTCTAAAGTCGGGTTGTTAACAGTCCGGCTTTGTAAGGGACCGTAATTTTATCATGTTCTTTTGGTGACGCATACCGATATTTATTACATTTGTTTTGATATTTCGTTTTATTTGGTTTTATGTCTAAAAACTTCTGTAATAATATTTCTTCGCCACACTACCCTTCTTTCAGACGGCATTTTATTTAAACTTAAACATTCAATCCAAAATGACTGTCCAGCGCGGTTTCAATCTGATTTTTTACCGCGTCCAGACTTTGGCTGCTGTCGATGACGGCATAGCGTTCCGGCTGTTCGTTAGCACGTTGCAGATACACTTCGCGCACCCGATTGAAAAACTCGGCTTCTTCTTGTTCAAAGCGGTCTTTCTCACGCGTTTGGTTGATGCGCGCCATCGATACTTCCAAAGGCACATCCAACAGCAAAGTTAAATCTGGACGGAAATCGCCCTGCACCCAATGCTCAAGCGTGGCAATATCTTGCAAGGGAACACCGCGTCCACCGCCTTGATAGGCAAACGTTGCATCGGTAAAGCGGTCGGAAACGACATGCGTGCCGTTTTTCAGGGCAGGCAGAATGACTGTTTCCAAGTGTTGCTGCCTGGCTGCAAACATCAGCAGGGTTTCGGTACGCAGGCCGACTTGGGTGGCAGGGTTGAGCAGGATTTCACGCAATGCTTCTCCGGCCGGAGTACCCCCCGGTTCGCGCGTAAACAATACGGGCAGTTGGTGTTTCTCAAACCATGCTTTCATTACTGCGAGGTTGGTGGACTTGCCTGCGCCGTCTATGCCGTCAAGGGTAATAAATCTAGGTTTCATATGGATATCGTCAATTTAAAGGCCGTCTGAAACTGGGATTATAAATGTTTCAGACGGCCTATTCGGTTTATTTCTTCAAAATATATTTGCGCACGGCAGCGTTGTGTTCAGAAAGATTGTGGCTGAACTCGCTCAAGCCCGTACCATCCATTTTTGAGACGAAATACAGATATTTTTCATCAGACGGATGACCCGCTGCTTCAAGCGCGGCCTTGCCGGGAAGCGCAATCGGCGTCGGCGTCAAACCGCTGCGCGTATAGGTATTGTAAGGCGTATCGCGTTGCAGGTCGGCTTTGCGGATTCTGCCTTTATACGCATCGCCCATGCCATAGATAACGGTCGGGTCGGTTTGCAGGCGCATGCCGATATTCAGGCGGTTGACGAATACGGCAGCCACATGGGCGCGGTCGTCTTCGTGTGCGGTTTCTTTTTCAATCAGACTCGCCATAATCAGCATTTCGTACGGATTTTTATAAGGCAGGCCGCTTTGACGGTCGTCCCATGCTTCTTGCAGGTTTTCCCGCATCTTACGGTAGGCGATTTTGTAAATTTGAAGATCGCTGCCACCGGCATCAATTTCGTAACTATCTGGGAAAAACTGTCCTTCAGGATTATTGCTCAAGGCGTCGGGCGCCACTTCGGCCATCAGTTTTTCATCGCTCCAACCGCGCGTATCGTGGGCAATATCGGCAGTGTTGTCGATAATACGGCGCATTTGGGCAAAACGTGCGCCTTCCAAAATTTGCACGCTGACCGAGTCAGGACGGCCTTTTTTAATGCGTTTTAAAATGTCCCAAGCCGATACTTTGGCAGACAGGCGGTAAGAACCGGCATTAAGTTGGTTGTGTACGCCCATCACATATGCGGCGGCTACCAGCACATAACGGTTATAAACGATGCCGTCTTGAGCCAGTTTGCGACTGACGGAAGAGATACCTTGGTTTTTGGTAATGGTAATACGATATGGTTTGCCGTTGTCTTTCGGAACAAACAACAATGCGGCAACCACGGCGGCAAATGCCGTCAAAAATACGGCCAGCCATTTCAACAATTTTTTCAACATGGTAGGATTCTTGGTTTGTGAACGTGTCGGGCAACAGTATAACCGAAAACAAGCACATTAAGCCTGCCACCTTCCCCAACGTATGTTTTCCTATCCCGAAAGGCCGTCTGAAACCATGAATTCCCCTTCAAAAAACACTTGGCAAAACGGCCGTTGGCTGAATGCACGCCAAACTCATTCGCCCAATTTCAGCCCGCGCGAACCGGATGAAAACGTCTCATTGGTTGTCCTCCACAATATTTCCCTCCCTCCTTTTGAGTACAACACAGGGGCAGTGGAAAAATTGTTTACCAACCAAATCAACCCTAACGAGCATCCTTTTTTCAGCATCATCCACACCTTGCGCGTCTCCAGCCATTTTTTCATCAGCCGTAAGGGCGAAACCGTCCAATTCGTTTCCTGCGACGACATGGCCTATCATGCCGGCGTATCGTCGTTTCAAGGCAGAGAAAAATGCAATGCCTTTTCCATCGGTATCGAATTGGAAGGCTGCGATTTCGAGCCTTTTACCGAAGCACAATACACCAGCCTACAAGCCTTGCTGACCGCCATTTCCGAGCATTACCCGATTCAGGCCGTTACCGGCCATCAAGACATCGCGCCGGACAGGAAAACCGATCCTGGGCATTTCTTCGATTGGCCACGCCTTCAAAAAGCAGGTTTCCCCATCCGGCGCGGATAACTTTCAGACGGCCTGAAATGATTGGCAGACATAATGCTGTCACAACCGTTTATTTTCGTTATAATTCAGCTATTCATTCGGACGCATAAAGTCCGGCTCCAACGAACTTCCCATGCAGCAAGATTCCGCACCCTGAAAAAGACGGAATGCTGCCTTTTTAAAAAGTGATTACTCCATGATTTTCATCGTCTTAGCCCTCGCCGCTCTTTTGGCGGTCATCGGTTACAACATGTACCAGGAAAACCAATACCGCAAACAAGTGCGCGAACAATTCGGCCATTCCGATAAGGATGCGCTTTTGACCAGCAAAACCAAGCACGTCCGCGACAGCAAAGAAACTGGCGGCCAAGGTTTGTTTATCAAGAAAAACAAAAAAACCGAAGAGGCATTACGCAACCTGCAAGAGCAAGATGAAATCTACGCGGCAAAAGCCAAACTGGCTCATCCTGCCCAACTTAAAACCGATGTCGAATTGACTGTGGAAGACGACTTTTCCGCAGAAGAAAAAATCCAACACACTGTTATCGGCTTAAACAACGAAATTACCATTAGCCCTGCCGAAGCCGCTTCTGCTCCGGTTGAAA
Source organism: Neisseria sp. P0009.S007 (assembly GCF_051962515.1). Taxonomy (NCBI): domain Bacteria; kingdom Pseudomonadati; phylum Pseudomonadota; class Betaproteobacteria; order Neisseriales; family Neisseriaceae; genus Neisseria; species Neisseria sp. P0009.S007. Next base: position 18,521 of record NZ_JBQCVF010000026.1, read on the forward strand.
CCGCTTCCGAACCTGTGGTACAAGTACCATTGATTAGCTTGGACGAATTGTCGCAAGTCGAGTTGCCTTGGTTTGACCCGCGCTTCGACTACATGGCCTACATCTCCCTGAAACAAGCCCAAGAATTGCACGCCCTGCCGCGCCTTTCCGGCACACACCGCTTCCAAATCATCGGTTGCACTATGGACGACCATTTCCGCGTTGCCGAGCCGATTCCGGGCGTTTACTACCAAGGCTTCGTCATAGGCTTGCAAGCTGTCAGCCGCAACGGTTTGGCAGCGCGTGAAGAGCTGCAACACTTCGACCAACAGGTTGATGCTTTTGCCCAACTGATGGACGGCAAAGTTTTGCATACCGACTTGGATGCGTTCACCGAAGTCGCACAAGCTCTCGACCAATTCTGTGCGCGTGTTGACCAAACCATCGCCATTCACTTGGTTTCCCATTCCAACATCAGCGGCGTAGAATTGCGTGCCGCCGTGGAAGAAACCGGTTTCAAACTGGGTGAAGACGGCGCGTTCCACTTCGGCGACAACAACAACCCTCAATTGTTCTCCATCCATACTTTGGACAACAAACCGTTTACCAATCCTCTGTTGGACAACCAAGCCTACCGCGGCTTCAGCATGCTGTTGGATATTCCGCATGTTCCTGCCGGCGAAAAAACTTTCGACAAATTTATGGACTTGGCTGTCAAACTCTCCGGCCAACTCAGCTTAGATTTGGTTAACGACCAAATGGAAGAAGTTTCCACCCAATGGCTCAAAGACGTACGCAACTACGTTTTAGCCCGTCAGGAAGAAATGCTTAAAGTCGGCATCAAACCCGGCAGCAAACAAGCCCTGCGCCTGTTCTCTTAACTTCCCCAATCAAAAAGCGGATATGCAATGACGGCATATCCGCTTTTTTTCAGGTAAAATCCCTTCATCTTCAATATTCATCGATTTTCAGACGGCCTCTCTATCATCAGGCCGTCTGAAAACTCTATTTCGATTGCTCATGAATCCGACCGCACAACGTATCAAATACCTGACCGACCTCCTCAACCGCTACGCCTACGAATATTACACCCTAGACGCGCCCAGCGTACCCGATGCCGAATACGATAAATTGTTCCGCGAGCTCGAAGCATTGGAGTTGAATCACCCTGAGTTGAAACTGCCCGATAGCCCAACCCAGCGCGTCGGTGGCGAGCCTTTGGCAGGCTTTGATGAAGTGCGCCACGAAGTGCCTATGCTGTCACTGACCAACGCCTTTTCGCCACAAGACGAAAACGGCGTGTTTGACCATGCCGAAATGTACGCTTTTGATGAGCGCGTTCGTGGCGGTTTAAATGGAGAAAAACCGGAATACGTTATCGAGCCTAAATTTGACGGTCTGGCCATCAGCCTGCTGTACCGCGACGGCGTATTGACTCAAGCGGCAACCCGTGGCGACGGCACAACAGGCGAAGACGTTACCCAAAACGTCAAAACCGTATCCAACATCCCCCTGCGCCTGTATGGAGAAAACATTCCCGAGCTTATCGAGATACGCGGCGAAGTACTGATGCTCAAAGCCGATTTTGCCGCCTTAAACGCACGACAGGCTGAAAACGGACAAAAACCTTTCGCCAATCCACGCAATGCCGCTGCCGGCAGTCTGCGTCAACTCGATTCGCGCATTACTGCACAGCGCAAACTGCATTTCTTCCCCTATTCCATCGCCCGACAGCAAGGCGGTTTTATCGCAGAAGAACACCTGCAAGAGCTGGGCTACTGTAAAGAGCTTGGCTTCAGCCTGCCCGATGGTAATTTCGGCTGTTTCCCAAATATCAATGAAGTATTAGCGTTTTACGAGAAAATGCAACAAAAACGCCCTACTTTGCCTTATGAAATCGACGGCATGGTGGTCAAAGTCAACAGCTTGGCGCAACAAGAAAAACTGGGTTTCATCTCACGCGCGCCGCGCTGGGCCATTGCCCACAAATTCCCTGCCGAAGAAGCATTGACCATTGTCGAAGCCATTGATGTACAAATCGGGCGCACCGGCGCAGTAACCCCCGTCGCCCGCCTACAACCTGTATTCGTCGGCGGCGTTACCGTTACCAACGCCACCCTGCACAATCAGGACGAAGTATCTCGAAAAGACGTACGCGTTGGCGACACAGTTGTCGTACGCCGCGCCGGAGACGTGATTCCCGAGGTAGTGCGCGTGATTTTTGAACGCCGCCCAATGCAGGAGACCAACATTGCTGTTTCAGACGGCCTGCAAGACGATTTGTTTGCCGAAACACCTTCTGAAACCCGCTCCGAACCGCTTCACAAACCTTACCACCTGCCCACCCATTGCCCTATCTGTCACAGCGAAATCGAACGCGAAGAAGGCGAAGCGGTTGCCCGATGCAGCGGCGGCATGCTTTGCCAAGCACAACGTGCGCAAGGTTTAATCCACTTTGCCTCACGCAAAGCCATGGACATCGACGGACTTGGACAAAAACAAATCGAGCAACTGGTAGCACAAGATTTGGTTCGTCATTTCGCCGACCTCTACCGCCTCGATATTCCAACCCTGCAAAAAATGAAGGAAACAGCGGATAAAGCATCGGCTAATGAAGAAGAACCATCAAACGGTGAGATTGAAAACTTTGAAGGCGAGACCGACAATACTCTGCTTGCCAAAAACAATAAAAAACAACCGACCAAATGGGCGGAAAACATCCTTGCAGGCATAGAAGCCAGCAAAACGCCTGAACTTGCCCGCTTCCTTTTTGCCCTCGGCATCCGTCACGTCGGCGAACGCACCGCCAAAACGCTGGCACAGGCATTCGGTACACTGGAACACGTCCGCCATGCACCCGAACCCATCCTCGCCTGCCTGCCCGATATCGGTACGGTGGTTGCCCACTCCATCGCCCACTTTTTTGCCCAAGAAGCGCAACAGGCGATGATCGACGAGCTACTGGCTGTAGGTGTTGCCCCGCAAAGCCAGGCTGTCACTATCCCGCCGTTGCTCCATGCCGAGCCGCAACGCTGGATTGCCCGCCTGCCCGATTTTAAAATCAGCGAAACCAAAGCGCTGGCCTTGTGGGAACTCGCCGGACAAAGCATAGAAGGTTTGCAAAGCGACAAAGCGTTACCTGCCGATTGGCAAACATGGCGCAGTAAACCGCAAAACGCAGCCCTGCTTGAAAATATGAAAACTTTCTTTGCTCAAACACTGTCTAAGCTTCAAGATGAAACTATTTCAGACGGCATCAATGAGACCATAGCAGGTAAAACCTTTGTATTAACAGGGACTTTACCTACACTCAAACGCGACCAAGCCCAAGCCATGATTGAGGCTGCAGGCGGTAAAGTTTCCGGCAGCGTATCCAAAAAAACCGACTACGTTGTCGCCGGAGAAGCCGCAGGCAGTAAATTGGAAAAAGCCCAAACTTTGGGCGTGGCCGTATTAACCGAAGAAGAATTACTGACGTTGCTGGGATAAGACAGTATCTATGACCAATCCTCCTTTTCAAACCGCCCGATACTTTATCATGTGGTATTATTGTTACATGCGACTACATCTTTACACTTTTTGGGGTATAAACCCACAGTTAAAATAGGATAATAATATGAAACCCATTAAAAAATGCGTCTTTCCCGTTGCCGGTATGGGCACTCGTTTCTTGCCTGCAACCAAAGCCAGCCCCAAAGAAATGCTGCCTATCGTGGACAAACCTCTGATTCAATATGCAGTTGAAGAAGCGGTTGAAGCCGGCTGTACTGA
>NZ_JBQCVF010000027.1:0-22213 GCF_051962515.1 Neisseria sp. P0009.S007
TTGCTTCTAATATCCTTCACAGCTTTCACTAAAGCTTCGGAAAGCGAAGGATCAAAAGAAGAGCGGTCTGCTTGGACAATATTTGAACATACAGCCCCTCTTCCTTACTTAGACATGAGATACGGTGGCAGAGTTTCAACACACAGCCGCCCGAAGGCGGCTGGGGCCGGTAAAGGCGGCGAGTAGAGGGTTTTGCTGGTTTCAACACACAGCCGCCCGAAGGCGGCTGGAGCCGCGATAGTGATTGCTGACACGGCCAAAACACTGCGTTTCAACACACAGCCGCCCGAAGGCGGCTGAAGACCAAGACACCGTCTACGACGACAGCGACCTGTTTCAACACACAGCCGCCCGAAGGCGGCTGCTTTTTAGCCAAAATGGGCGAATCCATCGCGCCTGTTTCAACACACAGCCGCCCGAAGGCGGCTGAATTAACAATCCATGCTTGCTTGCTTTTAATCCGTGTTTCAACACACAGCCGCCCGAAGGCGGCTGGAAAACATTAGGCCGTCTTCGTCCAAAAGGTTGAGTTTCAACACACAGCCGCCCGAAGGCGGCTGACATTGATGCCGGTTCTGCGCAGTCGGCGTTTGCCGTTTCAACACACAGCCGCCCGAAGGCGGCTGCTCTTGTATTTTTTGTGTGATTTCTTGAGTTTGCGCGGTTTCAACACACAGCCGCCCGAAGGCGGCTGGTCGTTGGTGCAGGTGCGGTTGCCCCAAACGCGGTTTCAACACACAGCCGCCCGAAGGCGGCTGAGCCGCATTTTATGGCTCAGCAGTCCGGTTTAGTGTTTCAACACACAGCCGCCCGAAGGCGGCTGCTTTATCGTCTTCAGCGGTCAGCCACTGCTTGCCGGTTTCAACACACAGCCGCCCGAAGGCGGCTGTTTTCTAATTTCTCGACTTTTTCGGCCAGCTCTTGTTTCAACACACAGCCGCCCGAAGGCGGCTGAATCAACGCCTGCCCTGTTTATGACACAGATGTACTTGTTTCAACACACAGCCGCCCGAAGGCGGCTGCATCATATCTTCCGCGCTGACGGCTTTGATATTGAGTTTCAACACACAGCCGCCCGAAGGCGGCTGGAGTTTAATATGCTCCGACTTATCGCGTCCCTCATTGTTTCAACACACAGCCGCCCGAAGGCGGCTGTTCAGAGGCCGTATGCTGATAAACAAAATTGACAGTTTCAACACACAGCCGCCCGAAGGCGGCTGGAGCGGGTACAACGCTCAATGCTGAACAGGTCAAGGTTTCAACACACAGCCGCCCGAAGGCGGCTGAATAAATCCAAGCGCGCCGTTTCTAGGCCGTCTGTTTCAACACACAGCCGCCCGAAGGCGGCTGATCGGCAGCCTGCGCGGCCAATAAATCGTTAAGCGTTTCAACACACAGCCGCCCGAAGGCGGCTGACTTTGGACTGGCAGTAGATACCATCGGGGGCGTAGTTTCAACACACAGCCGCCCGAAGGCGGCTGCCCAACACTAAAAAGGCAATCGGAATAATATATAGTTTCAACACACAGCCGCCCGAAGGCGGCTGAGAGTTATTTTACCTGAAAGCTACATTTTTTAAAGTTTCAACACACAGCCGCCCGAAGGCGGCTGTAATAAAGTGCCTGTTATTAAATGCCCTCTTATATGTTTCAACACACAGCCGCCCGAAGGCGGCTGATATCAAAGACTTGCATTTCCTGTTTTTTACCCTTTGTTTCAACACACAGCCGCCCGAAGGCGGCTGCTCCGACTTTTGCAGTATCGGCAAATGACGGAACAGGTTTCAACACACAGCCGCCCGAAGGCGGCTGCCATTCTACAATCTCTGGAGTTTTTGAACCGGCGGTTTCAACACACAGCCGCCCGAAGGCGGCTGTTGTCAATTTCCTTAATTGCCGACCCTTGCGATGTTTCAACACACAGCCGCCCGAAGGCGGCTGTGATGACCATGCTGATCCGTCAAGGCATGAGCGCGTTTCAACACACAGCCGCCCGAAGGCGGCTGATTTTTCGACGGCCATACAGACATAAGACATCGGTTTCAACACACAGCCGCCCGAAGGCGGCTGCCTGCGAACAGCTCGACATAACACTCATGTGTCGGTTTCAACACACAGCCGCCCGAAGGCGGCTGCACCATAAGAAACAGGAATCGCAACACCCGCTAGTTTCAACACACAGCCGCCCGAAGGCGGCTGCGTATAATTCACTCAACAGTTAAGCAACGGCAAACGTTTCAACACACAGCCGCCCGAAGGCGGCTGCTCCTTGATTGCAGAACCCTGCGAAGAATAGCAAGTTTCAACACACAGCCGCCCGAAGGCGGCTGCATTTAAAAATTCCTCTATTTAATAAATTTCAAAGTTTCAACACACAGCCGCCCGAAGGCGGCTGAAAAACGCTTCTGCGACTGCTAGGAATCGAATTTGTTTCAACACACAGCCGCCCGAAGGCGGCTGCAGCGAGAAATGCAGGCATTTTTTATCCTTTCATAGTTTCAACACACAGCCGCCCGAAGGCGGCTGATACGTCACCGATACCTTCCGCCATAGTCAAAGCAGTTTCAACACACAGCCGCCCGAAGGCGGCTGCACCACCGCCCCCGGCGCTTGAGCCATTAGGGCTGTTTCAACACACAGCCGCCCGAAGGCGGCTGGAGCTTGTACCAGTTGAACTATTTGGCGATGTTGCTGTTTCAACACACAGCCGCCCGAAGGCGGCTGGTAGTTAGTCTGACATTTCCTTTATGTGATAGCCAGGTTTCAACACACAGCCGCCCGAAGGCGGCTGAATTGTGTCAGTCAAAATCTTTGTCCGAAATTATAGTTTCAACACACAGCCGCCCGAAGGCGGCTGCGGCAGTTGCAAAGGCTAAATTGCAGATAGATGCGCGGTTTCAACACACAGCCGCCCGAAGGCGGCTGAGCCTCTCTTAAAAGCCTTGTTCCATCAGGTTTCGCAGCCCCGATTTCGCTAAGCTCCTAAGAAAAGCGTGAACGCGAGTATAACACAGCCTTTTCCGTTACGCCCGCATTCGCAATATCCTGATTATTAAAGAACAATCCCAATTCGCCAACCCTGCCGCATTTTCATGAGAACCGCAGGTTGGCGATTTACACAATCAACGTATCCTTAAACACATCCACCGCCGGTTTTGCGCCGTGATGTTCTACTTTCCGCCGCCATTTGCTGCCCAGATGGTAAAAGCGCAGGCTGTCAGTTTCAGGGTTGTAGGTTTTCAAAAGTTTGTCCTTTAAAACAACCCACTGATCGGGCGCGATATCGCATTCGAACACCGAATACTGCACGCGCACGCCGTAGTCCAAACACAATTTCGCCACGCGCCGTAGCCTTGCCTGTCCGTCCGCGTCTTCCAACGAAATATCGTAAGTAATCAGCATTAGCATTTTGTATTCCCATATACAGGCTGCTTTAAAGGCCGTCTGAAAATATCCGATCCGTTTTCAGACGGCCTGCAAACCTATCTCATCAAAAACGGCGGGTATTCCGCCAAATCTCCGCGTAAGTGCCGTGCCAACAACATTGCCTGAATATACGGCAGCAGCCCAATTTCCACTTCCTCGCCTAAAAACGGATGAACTATTTTCTCCTGCTTTTTCGCCTGCAAGGCTTGGAACAGCAGCTTACGCGCCTCCGCTTTCAAGCTCACCGCGCCGCTTGCCTCGGTAACAAAATCCTGCGGTTTGATTTGCCCGCGGTTAATCAGCGACAACACCAGCCTGTCTGCCCACCACGCGCGGAATTCTTCCAAAATATCCTGCGCCAAACTGTCGCGCCCCGGGCGGTCGGCGTGCAAAAAGCCCACCTGCGGATCCAGCCCCACACCTTGCAGCGCGCCGCTGATGTCCTTGCCCAACAGACTGTACACAAACGACAACAGCGCATTCACCCCGTCTCTAGGCGGACGGCGGTTGCGTCCGTCAAAAGAAAAACCGCTTTTTTCGCTCAAAAGCTGCCCAAATACGCCGAAATAACGCGCCGCCGCATCGCCCTCAATACCGCGCACCACGTCCAGCTCCGCCACGCCCTTCAACTGCCACAGCGAAATGTTCAAAGCATCGACCGCACTTTGAATCGCCGCATTCTCGCCGTAATTGCGAATCTGCCGCTGAAGCACCCGCTTGCTCGCCTGAATCTTCGCCGCAATGATATTGCGCGCAATCGGCACAGGATTTTGCTCCGACCCCCGATACTGCGCCCGACGCAGTAGCACATTGCCGCTTTGCCGCCCCTGAAGCCGCCCCAAATAACGTCCGTTTTCGGTAAAAAACGCCAAATTCACATTATTTTCACCGCAAAACCCTAACAAAAACGGCGATACCAGCACATTGCCAAAACAGAAAATATGCCCAATAGAATGCACCGGCAACTGCGCCACCTTCTTACGCTCCTGCGCCACCACCAGCGTCTCCCGCTCCTTATGCAGATAGCTGCCTTGGGTGGTGATATACAGCGTGTTTTGCAGTTTGCGCATGGGAAAACTCCTTAGGTTTTGACCGTGCTTTTGGGGTTAAACGGGGGGGCTAGCTAAAAATTAGATTTTATCTTCTGCCGGATCAACTTTATACCAATGCTCACAATTTCTTTTACACTCTAATGCTGGCGTAGTTCTTGTTACCCTTCTTTTCTTGCTACCATCAGAATAACGTATATTCTCCCACTCGATTGGCTTATTATAATATTTCATTTCTCCACCGCACTGTGGACATTGAGAAATACTAATTTTCTCTAGACTTAAACGATGCCCCATACCGCTAATAGCATAATTAAAAACTAATGGGTATCTAGTTTGATACTTAGTAATTCTGCGTAATGTAATGGTGATAAGAAATAATACAGCAATAGCTATTAAAATAAATATATAAGTATTATTTATTTCACTTTGTATTATAGTTTTACCATTTACTAAATATAATATGGGTTTAACTATACAATTATAAATAGGTAATAGCCCTGCTAAAGAAATCAGAAAACTAGCCCATGTCAGCCAAGCCATCGTAATGGGACTTCTCCAAATTGGTTCTGGGGTGTATGTAGCTATTTTCTTTTCATTTATTAAATCTGGTGCATCTTGAGTATGTACATTATGAACATCACCATTAACTATTTGTGTATTCCCATAAAAATTAGCATTTTTAAAATCATTTTTTTGTGTCATGTTTTTCCTTAGATATCTTGGATATCTTGAAACTTCAATAGAATATTATTCAGAATTAAATAATATTAAATATGCCCTGAGGTTAGCAGGTTGGGTAAAACAGCATAACCCAACCTGTATGTATTGAATCTATTCTATAACAACAAGTATACTAATCGTCTTCTAAACCCAGTCTTTCTCTTTCTTCTCGTATTTCCTCTAAATCATCTTCACTAAGCTCTCGTTCAAGGTGATAAAATATTATATTTGCATTATCCAGTATTTCATCAATTTCATCTGAATATCTATCTGCAAAATCACCTTCTTCAAGCTCGTCGATATGTTTCGACAATAAGTCTTGTGGCAAACCGCTTTTTAACCCGAGAAAGTCATCATGAAAAGTATAAACTCGGTCATCATGTCCAATATCCACTAAAATATCTACGACATTCTCTACAGTAGGATTTTCTAACTCTAGTTTTTCACCAACATCAGATAGATTGCTAAATTGATGTTCTATATTTCTTGTCATTTACGACTCCTTAAAATGTGTAATTACAATTGAGCATGATTACTCGTCTTCAGAAATTGCGATTAATTTAGAAGATTCAAGTTAATTAACGTAATAATTTTTTTTCAAATAAAATATTACTCCCCAAACAACCTCTCCACATACCCCACGCTCCTATCCCGTTTCCCCAATAACTCCGGCTGGCAAATCTCCACCAGCGAGCAGGCTTTGCAGCGTTTGCCGTAGTCGGGTGGCGGGGTTTGTCCGCTGTTTAGAAGTTCACGCACGGCAGCGATGGTGGCGAGTGTTTGGGCGCGTAGGTCATCTGAAAACGCGACAGGGACGCGGTGGCGGGTTTGCATATACCACAATGCGCCCTCAGAGACGGTTTGCCCCGTCATTTCTTCTAGGCACAAGCCTTGGGCGCAAAGCTGGATTTCATCCATCGGGTCGGGTTTTGGCTTGCCGCGTTTGTATTCCACGGGTTTCAGACGGCCTGTTTTCGTATCCACTTCCACCAAATCCAATACGCCGCTGATGCCCAGTTTCTCCGCCGACACATGCACCGTCCGCTCAAAGCGTACGCCCTTGCGCGTTTCCGGCTCGCCCGAATCTACCCGCTCATGCAACGCCTTGCCCTGCGCGGTCAAATAATTCTCCGCCCACGCCTGCTCGTTGTGAATCAACGCACATTGACGCGGGCAGAAGGCATAGTGTTGCAAGGCAGAAAGGGGAATCAGGCTAGTGTCCTGATTTTCCCCTTGGGTTTTGGTTAAAAGTGCGGTCATTTTTTTGAACGTTTTTTAAAGCAACTCTTCCACACTCACGCCATTTAAGCCGTCTGAAAGCACGCTGATTTTGTAATCGCCAAAACCGCTCGCTGGCGTACCTGATTCGCCGTTCACGCGTTCGACTTTCACGGCGTCAAACAGTTTATGTGCAGGCTGGCTGCCGAGTGCACTGTCGTGTTTAAAAACAATCAGTTTGCGCGCCGCCATTTCACCACGAGCGGCGGAGCGGTCGTGTTCAAACATCAGCGTCAGGGCTTGCCAGAGTTTGGCTAAGTCGTCGTCTGAAAAACCGGTTTTGGCGGCAAGGTTGGCGGAGATAAAGCCGTGCACGCGGTAGAGCGCGTAAGGGACGATGTATTTGCGCCCCATGGTGCGTTCTTTTTCCAAGTCTTTTTCGTTGGTTACCGCCATGCGGGTGATGGAAACTTCCAGCGGCACAATCGGGTCGATGGATTGGGCGAACGCCAGTTGTACAGGGCCGCGCACTTGTCCGCTGTTGACTTCGGTGGTCATCACGGCGCCGAAGGTGCGGATATCGAAGAAGTTTTTGCACATCCACGCGGTAATGTCGCGGGCTTTGGCTTCGTCTTTGGGCAGTTTTTTGGGTTCAGATTCAATGCCTAGTGCTTCATAAGCGCGTTTGTTTTGCAGGTTTAACACGCTTTTTTCTTTCACGTAGATTTCGTAACCGGCTTCGTTTTCGCTGCTGATTTCGACAAAATTACGGATTTTTCGTTTCAGGCAGACATCGGTTACCAAGCCTTTACTGGATTCGGGATCAAGGCGCGGCATATTGCCCGCATCGGGATCGCCGTTGGGGTTGCCGTTGGTAACATCAAAAAAGTAAACAAATTCATAGCGGTTTTGAATGGCAGACATTTTCTGGCTCCTTAGTTTTCAATGGTTTCAGCGGTTTCTTTTTTAGCAAAATAGCTTTGTTTTTGATGGTAATAGCCGATGGCGAAGCGGCCTTGCTCGTCAATGCTCAAATGGCGCGGAAAGGTTTCGGGCAGTTTGGCAATGATTTTGCCCAAATCTTTATCCAAATTCACCGCCATGCCGGCTTTGTCTTTACGCAAGCGCGATAAATGGTGTTTTGCACCCGACAAAAGGCGCGGAAAAACCGAAAACGGCACGGCAGATGCAGAGCCGTAATAGCGGTCGGCGATACCGGCGTTTAATTCGCCCAACGCCTGATATTGAATGCGCTCCAACACGGCAAACAGCCGCCCTAAAAGATAGGCGCGATTCGGACTTTCATTGTTCAAACTCATAGGAACTCCTTCTTCGATAAAACTTTTTCTAAAACGCCGCTCCAATACGGCTTTCATCATTGCCACGCGCAGGCCGTTCACGTCGCCGTCGGCACGGATTCGGGTAATCAGTTGCGACAGTAAACTCAAAGGGTACGGCGTGCCGCAAATCACGGCGCGAGTCATTTCTCCTGCTAAAACGGGTGAGATATTTTCGCTTTTGCCTAGCACGGCAGTTTGCAATAAGAGTCGCCAAATAGACGGCGGCGTTTTCCATGCGCAAGGCTCAATGGCTAAATCTTGCCAATGCTGCGCCAAATTTTCCGCCAACTGCCCAAAGGTCGTATCCAGCCAAAACCGAACAGAAATCCGCGCGGCATTAGGGGCAAGCCCTAAGATATAAAAACGGGTATTGGGAGAGAGTTCGGGCGCAATTTCTTGCAGCGGGCGACCTTTGTTACTTATTTGTTTCAATACGTTGAAAACTTTGGCGCTTTCTTGTTCATCATCCGGCGGCGTGAACACGTGCGCGAAAAAGCCTTCGGCAGCCTGCGCCGTAGCGCTATCGTCCGCTTCCGCCCAAAAAACCGTGCTGGCGTCGCCGATGGTCAGGCAGTGATTATTTTCGCGGCGCAACAGATAGTTCAGCGCGGTGGTGTAGGCAAAGGCGGATTGTTCGGAAACGGGCGCATTTGCGCCTTGCTCCTTGCCAAAAGAGGCAAAGGCTTCTTTGTTAAACGAGATAATCGAACCGCCGGAGCTTTGCCCGCCAAATACGCCTTTAATCGCCGGATGCAGCCGCGCAATCGGGGCAGTGTCGCCGCTAATCAGGCACAAGCCCTCAAGCGCTTCGTCACTTTTCAGGCAGCCTGCCCACAAGGTTTGCGCAGCTTCACGTTTATGGATAAGTGTGGTCGGTTTTTCAAGAGAAAATGCGATGTTGGCATCGAGCATTTCGGCAGGCAGATTTTCGGTAGCAAAATGTGCAGGCTGCCAGTTTTGCAGAAAACGGCACAAGGCTTGCAAGCCTTCATCTTCGCTGTTTTGCAGTAAATCGAGATGGTATTGCTTAAAGGCATCAAAGGTTTTTTCAGACGACGTAAACGGTTTTTCTTTCGCTTCGGCTTTGTTTTTATTAGCTTCAACGCCAAGCGCATAAGAAGTTTTATCCCACAGAAAAAATGGCTTGGGTGTAGTACCTGGGCGTTTGAAGGATTGAGGCACGCTCATCAGCTTCGGTTGCGGCTTTTTATCAGCTGTCAGATTCGGCACAACGGTTTTCAGACGGCCTTCTTTGTCCAATACCAAAATCCAGCCGATTTTTTCCTCGCTAAAGCCATAAGGCGGCACTTTCGGGTTGCCCATTTCATCGGTTTCCGCTGCCAAACGGCGGTAATAGCGGGCAAGGGACGCAAGAATCATGCTTTCACCTCCTCGGCGTAAAACGGCGGCACATCAATCACGCCGTCTTTCATTTGTGCGCGGAAAAAATGTGGTGTGTTGCCGTGGTCAAAATCAATATCGTGCAGCATCCAGCCCAAATCGCGGCTTGCCTCGCTTTCCAATAATGCCGACGGCGGCAGCGACTCGCCCTCGTCAATCAACGCAAAATCGGCAGGGAATTCACGCACGCCCAAACAAGGCTGCTGAAAGCATTGCCCTTTTTTCGCACGGCGTTTGAACATCTCAATATGCTTGGTAACAGTCTCATCCGCCCCCGCTTTTGCCGTCAGCACCGCATGAGCTTCAATCACATAAGCCACGTCTTTGAGCACCGTCGCCGCGCGCTGCTGGCGGTCGTCTTCAATCAGCGTATATAAATCGGCAACGCTCTTACGCTTCATCGCGCCGCTGACCTTGCCCGCCGAAATCTTGCCACCTAACTCATTGCGCCGCACCGACTCAAACCGAATCGGCTTCAACACATAAATCTTGTCTATCACCCACCGAATCGCCGGCTTCCAATGCACCGCCGCCAAAATCCCGCGCGCCGCCGACGGTGTGATGACATCATAAGACACCCGCTCCACCTTCATCTCCGGACGGGTAAAACAGGCATAATCGCCCCAAATGTGTAGGCGGATTTGGTTTGCCATACAAACTCCTTAACACACAGCCGCCCGAAGGCGGCTGATTTTTTTAATACTGATAACCTATCAGCTTTAGTTTCAATACACGTATTTTAAGAATACGATACTATAAATTATTTTCGATAAACCATATTTAAATGTTAAAAAATAGAAGATTATAATTTAGTTATGTTCTTTCACTTAATATCTTCTGATATTCAGTTTTAATCATTGTTCTAATTTTCTCTGATATATCATTTTCAATATTCTTTCTGCTCGAAGCAGTTGGCTGATTTTCATAGTTAGATCCTGCTATCACAAAAGTAAGTTCAGCATCTTTATCAAATGATAATTTTTTTCTTGACGACGAACTAAAGAAAAAACATATTTTCAAGGTTCCTGAGTTTGAAGCACCAGAATACTTATAGGTTACAAGCATATTATGAATATAGTAATACTTATAATATATTTCATCTGACATTAAAAAGATATCATGTAGCCTATTTCCATCAATTTTCATTAATGTAACTGTGTTATTCATCCAAGAGACTTTAGGATCATTAGGTAGTAGGGTTTTCGAACCTTCCCTACTAATAACTATTTCATTCACATTATCTAATTTTAAATATTCTCCTAATCCACCTGTTAATCTTTTGAAAAACTTAACTCTTTCTATATCTTTAAAACTATCAAAAGTAATTCTCTCTTCTACATCACTGTTAGTAACACCTGATTGTCTTAGTTCTTTCGCGATCGCAATACCAAGCCTACGGTTTATGAGTTCGGTCTCACTAGATGTATGAGTATAAATAGATTCTAAGCTAATTCCATCATTTTGCTTTTCAATAATAATTTCTCCAGAAAAATCAAGCTCTCTATTCAAAAAATCTTTACTAAAATCTTTTCTCTTTATCTCGTATTGAATTTTAGCTTTATTAGCTCCAATAAATGTAAGTTTTGGTTTAGTATTTATTTCAATATTAGGAATATCTTGAAAAATATCAAAATCAGAAGAAAATAAATTTTTTAAAGGTTCTTTCCAATTTGCATCTTCATTAGACAACTCTAATTTTGAAATTTTACTTTTAGGCTTTAAATTTCTTGCAATTGATTTATCAATAATATTAGAGTATTCATTTGATGTTAACAGTGTAGCGACAAGAAGGGGAACAGAAAAAATTTTATCACCATTCCCACAAAATACACCTTTATTTTTTAAGGTATTATTTATTTCACCTTCAGAAATATGTTTGCTATTGAGAAGAACTCGTAATTCATTTCCAGATGGAATCAAACCTTTTAGATCTAATTTATTTTCCATTGTTTACTCCTGAAGCAAATCTAAAATTGAACTATTGTAAGAAAAAGGAATGATCTCTTCTCTTCTATCTTTAAATAAAGAACGAATCATTTTAGCCATATCTTTATTGATGACCGAATTGTAATCAGGAAATCCAATATAAATTTTTGCAACTAAGCCAGCAGAAAAATTTAAAGCATAGGCCATAAGATTTTTATACGCTATATCGCTGAAACTTTCCCTACTATATAAGTAAAATTGATTTTGACTATCTGCTGAAACAATAACTGGTATAATATCTGAAACAATTAACTCTATAGGTAAAAAATGACCTTTTCTATCTGATTCAACTGAAATAGAAGTTCCGATCTTAGGATAATAAAATTGATACTCTCCTTTATTAGATCGTTTTTCTAAATCATTTATTACTTTTAAAAGAAAGCTTGCTCTAGCGCTATCTATAATATAATAGGGGGTATCGCCCTTTAAATCTGGTCTAGACTTTGCAATAATAGGCAAAATGCTTCGATCAATTTCATTTTTATTACTATGTAACCAAATCAGTATCCCAATATCTTTTCGATTCTTTTTGATGGTAGTCAGCCCAATCAATGAATTGAATTCTTCATCATACTTTGCACATGCAATAATTTCCTCAAGCCCTTTAATATGACTCCTGAATTCGCTAGTAACAGCAGACTCACTAGTTCCATATCCTTCCATTTTATGTTTAACAGAAATATGAGCTATAACCGTCGTATCATCATGAAATGGAGTATCATATAAATATATTATATCCTCTCCATGACTTTTCTTTTGATTTCCTGAACTATTTACATGATTATCATCAGAGCATGCAATCGAAATATTATGAATTTGTTCTTTCCACCCTATTTTCTCTAACAATTTTTCAGCAATCTTCTCACCAATATCACCAGATTTTTTTGAAATTTCACCTGCCATATTATTTTCCTTCTTTAATATCAACGATTGCTTTATAACCAAAATCAGTCTTTTGAACTTCAAATGACATAATTTTTGTATTAGGATTTGAAATCACAATTTCTATGCCATCTAATAACGGAATTTTCTTTGATATTACTTTGATATATTTTGATAGTCTTGATTTATCAACTGAAAAATCCACATCTAAATCAACCCCATGTTTAATACCAAATCCATCTACAATAGAATTAATATCTTCTTCACGAAGAAAATTACTAGATATTTTTTTTAACTGATTAATTGAGAATGAATCTTCATTTGCTAAAGATTCTGAAAATTTCAAAATATTTTCTGGATTCGTAATTTTCTTGGAAATTGCAGCACTAATGCCACCGATTATTTGTGTATATTTTTTAGGAGTATTTTTAGGAGTTGCTTTTATAAATGACTCTAACCAATATTTGGTTTTCTTTCCTAAGCTATCAATAATAAAAGTAATATCTTCAATAGATAAAATTACAGCGCCTTTTTGAATAGAATCGATAGCAATACCATCTCGTTTAATAATCTCAATGATTCCATTGTGATTTTCAATATCTAAATAACTGTTTTTGGTCTCAATTCTAAATAAGCCAATAGCCTGAATATATTGTTCAGCATATTTTATTCCAGTAAATAATATTTCAATAAATTCTCCTCCGCCAATATTTGGGTGAGATGAGCAAATATATAAATGTTTTGCTATAGCCAAAGAAGCATTAAAGAAATTTTCATTATCTTCAAATATCAGCGATGTATAATGCTTAACTAAATTAAGATTGATATTAGATTCATGAGTTAGAGTATATTCATTTTCACTCCTTAAAACAGGAAGAAGAAAATGTTTTAATAAAAGTTCATCTAACGCTGAGTGGCTTTCTAGTTCAGCATCTGATAACTGCATACCTTCATCTCTGAACTGATTCCCTATTTTATGAACAATTACTTTTTCAACTTTTGCTTCACTTAAATCAAATTTCTCAGTCATTATCTTATCTCCACCAATCACTCGTAATTTTCATTACGAGTCAATTATCTTCCTACTTTTAGGAGAATGCAATATTTTTTTTCTAAAGCTGTTAAGTTAATCAAAACACCAAACTCTCTCCCTTCAAAAACGCTGTATCCTCCCAAGAAAGCCCCGCCACATCATCATACAAATCAAGTCCAATCAGCGTATAAAACTGTTTGCCGAAGTTTTTCTCGTTAATCGGTTCGATACGTCCCGCTTTATACAAAGCGGCGAGGGCTTTTTCGGGGATTTGGACGGTGTAGGGTTGCAATTTGCGTAGCAGTCCGCCAATGTGGTCGGCGTGGTGCAGGCTGCTAATGAGGTTTTCGGCATCAACATCGAACGGAATAATCAGCGGCTGCATATGGCTTTCGATCATGCGGAACTTGTCGGCGATGGTTTGGAATGGGAAATCGAGGCTTTGCCCTGCATCGTTGTGCATTTTCAGGATTTTTTTATTGTCCAGTTCGCTGCCTTTTAATTGATAAAGCTCGGCGAAGTAGGCGGCGACGGCTTGGGTAGATAAGAGATCGTCTGAAAAGCTGTCGGCGGTCAGACGCATGACGGCTGCTTGGGCTGCAAGTTCTGGAGGGGCTTTCCATTGTTCTTCGGGCGCGAATATCCAGACAAAACTGTTTTCAGACGGCCTTTTGCCTTCGCGGTTGCAGCGTCCGGCGGCTTGGGCGACGCTGTCCAAGCCTGCCTCAGCGCGCATCACCAGCGGAAAATCCACATCAACGCCGGCTTCGATTAAGGAGGTGGCGATAACGCGGCAGGGTTTGCCGTTTTTCAGACGGCCTCGGATTTCATCGAGCTTTTGGCTACGGTGTTTGGCGCACATTAAGGTAGTCAGGTGGAATGTGCCCTCAAGGTATTTGGCTTGGTCGTAGAGGCTGCGGGCGTGGCGGCGGTTATTGACGATGACGAGCATTTGCGGGTGTTCGCCAAGTTTGGCGAGCAGGTCGGCGTCGGTTTGTGTGCCAATGTGTTGCACGCTGGTGCGGCGCAGTTTGTCGAAAAGTGCGGTCGGTTTTGGGGCTATTTCGCGCACGTTTTCAAAGCCGCGATAGAAGCCGTTTTCGGCTTGCACGGCTGGCTGGGTGGCGGTGCACATGACGACGCTGCAGCGGTAGTTTTGCGCCAATTCTTTGATGGCTTGCATGATAGGCAGCAACAGATTGAGCGGCAGCATTTGCGCTTCGTCGAGGATGATGACGGAGCCTGCGATGTTGTGCAGCTTGCGGCAGCGCGAGGAGCGGTCGGCAAAGAGGGATTCAAAGAATTGCACGGCAGTGGTCACGACAATCGGCGCGTCCCAGTTTTCCGAGGCAAGTCGCAATTTGTCTTTGGTGGCCTCATTTTGCAGTTTGCCATCGTCGAAGGTGCTGTGGTGTTCCAACACGGCTTGTTCGCCCAATTCGCCAAAGGCTTTGCGGAATTCAGCGGCATTTTGTTCGATGATGCTGGTGAACGGGATGACGTAAATCACGCGCCGCATACCGTGCCGTTTGGCGTATTCCAGCGCAAATGCCATGGAAGTGAAAGTTTTGCCGCCGCCGGTCGGCACGGTGAGCGTGAACAGCCCTTGCGGTTGTGCCGCTTGTTCTACGGCATGATCGAGAATTTCGCTGCGCAGGCGGTTTAAGGCGGCATTGCGTTTTTCAGCTTCGGTTTGCTCTGAAGCTTGGGCGACACGTCGTCGGAAAGCGTTGATAAATTGATTGAAATTGTGTTGTAAGGCGTTTAAATCGGGATAACCGCCGCGCTCGACGGCGTTGTTTTCTAGGTTTAAATAAAAGGCTTCGGTATCGAGATAATCGGCATCCACTAAACAGGAATAGAGCATTCGGGTAAAGAAGGCGTAGGAGAAAAAAGGATGATGCGCATCGGCTTTGAGTGGTGGGGCGGACAGGTTTTGAGGGAGCTTGATTTCTTGTTGCCATAGGTTATCGAGGGTGGGAATATCTGCGCCGAACTGCAACGCCAAACGCTGTTTTAACGTGCGGCGGTTATCGCCTTCGCCATTTCCATTTGCCAGCCCGGCATGATGCCCCGCAATGCAAAACGCCATCAGCTTGCCGATAACATTTCCCCAACGCTCGATGGCAACTTTGGCTCCGGCAGTAGCATGATCGACTGATGGGCCACCATGCAATCGGTGATTAAAGGGTTCCGAATATTTCCCTAAGTCATGAAGCTGTCCCGTCTGGTAGGCAATTTCCTGCGCCCCGAATACCCGAGCAAACTCCGCCGCTATTTCCCCAACATTGACCAAATGGCTTTGCAAGGTTTGCCAACGTTCATAAGGTAAGAGATTACCGAGTTTATCTTGCGCGGAATGGGCGTAGTAAATTAAGGGTTTCATATTGAAATTCTAAAAAATTCAAACTGATATCATGCAATGATAATATGATATTAAATTTAATATGTAAATAGAAAAAATGCCGTCTGAAAC
Organism: Neisseria sp. P0009.S007; assembly: GCF_051962515.1. Lineage (NCBI taxonomy): Bacteria > Pseudomonadati > Pseudomonadota > Betaproteobacteria > Neisseriales > Neisseriaceae > Neisseria > Neisseria sp. P0009.S007. The sequence continues at coordinate 15,534 of NZ_JBQCVF010000027.1, forward strand.
TTTTTCAGACGGCATTGTCATTTATTACCTTTATAACTTACTTCTAATATCCTCCACTGCTTTCACTAAAGCCTCGGAAAGCGAAGGATCAAAAGAAGAGTGGCCTGCTTGGACGATTCTCAATTCCGCTTCTGGGAAGGCTTGCGAGAGTTCCCACGCGCTTTGCATCGGGGTGCATAGGTCGTAGCGGCCTTGGACGATGATGGTTGGGATATGGCGGATTTTGTCGATGTTTGCCAAGATAGCTTTATCGCCCTGCAACCAACCTTCGTTCACGAAGTAATGGTTTTCCATTCTTGCGATGGCAAGGGAGGCTTGCGGGTCTTCATCTACGTCTTTAGGTTCAAACCGAATAAGGTAGCTTTCCCAATCTGCCCATGATTTAGCTGCTTTGAGGCGCGTAGCTTCATCTTCGCTGAACAGCATTTCATGGTAGGCTTTAATTAGGGCTTGGCGTTTGTTTTCGGCTACGGGGGCAATGAATTTTTGCCATTGAGCCGGATAAATTTGGCTTACGCCACCTGCTTCGTTCAACCATGCCATTTCAGACGGCCTGCACAGGAAAATACCGCGCAAAACTAAGCCGCTGACGCGATCGGGATGGGTTTCGGCATAAGTCAGCGACAAGGTGCTGCCCCATGAGCCGCCGAAAACCAGCCATTTTTGAATGCCGAGCATTTCGCGTACTTTTTCAATATCGGCAACCAAATCCCATGTGGTGTTGTCTTCAATACAGGCATACGGTTTAGAGCGTCCGCAACCGCGTTGATCAATGATGACGATGCGGAAATGCTCTGGGTTGAAAAAGCCGCGACAGGCCGGTGATGCGCCTGCTCCGGGGCCGCCATGCAGGAAAATCACGGGGTGGCCATCAGGATTGCCTGACTCTTCCCAGTAGATTTCGTGAATGTCGGATACGCGCAAAAGGCCGCTATTTCGTGGTTCTTGAATCGGATGCATGAGCTTTCTCCTTTGTCTGATGAATAGGTTGATTGTAACACTTTACCTGCTGATTTTTCAGACGGCCTACATAGGTTTATCGCCACAAATGGCGTAAAATAGCACTTTTTTGACAGGATTATTTATGACTGACAACAAACAAACACATGCGGCACCCGAAGGACAACTTTTATTGCGTACGGTAGCCATGCCGCGCGATACCAACCCTAATCAGGATATCTTCGGCGGCTGGATTATGTCGCAAATGGATCTAGGCGGCGGTATTTTGGCGGCAGAAATCGCACAGGGACGAATTGTAACCGTAGCCGTTCAAGAAATGAATTTCATCAGACCGGTAAAGGTCGGCAACGTCGTGTGCTGCTACGGTCATTGTGTCCGCGTAGGCAATACTTCTTTGCAACTGAAAATCGAGGTATGGGTTAAGACTTTGATGAACGATATGGTAACGGAAGACCGCCAACTGGTCACCGAAGCCGTGTTCACTTACGTCGCTATCGATGCACAAGGCAATCCGCGCCCTATTCCTCGCGAAGGCAATGCAAAGCTGGCACATTTGTAAGTTTAAAAATCAAAACAAGGCCGTCTGAAACCTCAATGTTCAGACGGCCTTTTTTCATACAGAAGCAAAATGTAACCAGCAATATGATGATCATGTCTTTAGGCAGATTGGCCGGACGGATTTCCTCCAAAATGCTGCTGCGCAACTGGGTTATCGTCTGCATGGGCAATTTGGTGGGCACACTGGCAATGGCTTTTTTCCTTGGGTACTATGTCGGTATGATTGAAGGCAGCATGGCAGAAAAAACCATTGCTGTGGCGGAGGCAAAAGTCCATATGGATTTCGGCCGCGCTTTTGTATCGGCAGTAGCATGTAACTGGATGGTCTGCATGGGCGCGTGGCTGCATTTTGCCGCTAAAAACACAACCGGACGAATGCTGGCCATTTGGTTCCCCGTCATGATTTTCGTATTAAACGGCTTCCAACACCTTGTCGCCAATATGTTCGTTATCCCAGCGGGTATTCTGGCAGGCGCAAACATCACATGGGGGCAATTTTTCTTTAACATGATTCCCGTATTCTTGGGCAATGTCGTCGGTGGTGCATCCTTTGTCGGCGCGTCTTATCTTTATACTTATAAAGACACGCTGAAAGATAGTGCCGAATAGCCCTGCTTTAGAAACAACAAAACCTGCTTTGAGAAAGCAGGTTTTGTTTCAGACGGCATTGGTATTAAGTTTTAAAATCCATTCGGACACATTATTCAGATAAATCATCCAAACGAAAAAAGAGCCGTTTTTAAAACGACTCTTTCCAATTTTTTGGTCGGAGTGAAAGGATTCGAACCTTCGACCCCTTGCACCCCATGCAAGTGCGCTACCAGACTGCGCCACACTCCGACTCGATAAGCTCTGAATTCTAGTTTCAAACGCTGATTTTGACAAGTGCTTTTTAGAAAGGGAAATTTACTCGTTTGAAAACATTTAAATTATTTGTAAACAAAAAAAGGCCGTCTAAAATCATTCAGACGGCCTTTGATTATCCAGGCAAATATCAAGCTTCAACCGGAATAATACCGATTTTGGCCTGCCATTGTTTTGGCGCAATGGCGTGAACCGATTCACCGTTGCTATCCACCGCAACGGTCACAGGCATGTCTTTGACTTCAAATTCGTAAATCGCTTCCATACCCAATTCTGGGAACGCCAAGACTTTAGATGCTTTAATGGCTTTGGCAACCAGATATGCCGCGCCGCCGACAGCCATCAGGTAAACGGCTTTATTATCGGCAATGGCTTGGCAAGTTGCTGCACCGCGTTCGGATTTACCGATCATACCCAGGAGGCCGGTTTGTTCCAGCATTTGGCGGGTAAACTTATCCATACGGGTGGAAGTAGTCGGACCGGCCGGGCCAACAACTTCGTCACGGACTGGATCAACCGGGCCAACGTAGTAAATCAGTTTGTTGGTGAAATCTACCGGCAATTCTTCGCCTTTGTTGAGCATATCAACCAAACGTTTGTGCGCGGCATCGCGTCCGGTCAGGATTTTACCGTTCAGCAACAACACGTCGCCGGTTTTCCATGTTGCCACTTCTTCTTTGGTCAGATTGTTGACATCGACACGTTTGCCGTTGTCCGGGCTGTAAGTCAAATCCGGCCAGTCTTCCAAAGATGGGGCTTCCAGTTTGGCCGGGCCTGAGCCGTCCAATTCAAATTCGATGTGGCGGGTAGCCGCGCAGTTTGGAATCATGGCAATCGGTTTGGAAGCCGCGTGGGTTGGGTAGTCAAGGATTTTGACATCCAGCACGGTGCTCAAACCGCCCAAACCTTGTGCGCCGATGCCCAAGGCATTTACTTTTTTGTAGAGTTCCAAGCGTAGGGCTTCGGTTGTAGACAATTCTGCACCGGAATCGGCTTTTTCTTTGAGTTCCTGAATATCGATATGGCTCATCAGGCTTTCTTTGGCCATCAACACTGCTTTTTCAGGCGTACCGCCGATGCCGATACCCAAAATGCCCGGAGGACACCAGCCGGCACCCATTTGAGGAACGGTTTTCAATACCCAATCAACGATATTGTCTGAAGGGTTGAGCATGGCAACTTTGGTTTTGTTTTCAGAACCGCCGCCTTTGGCTGCGCAAGTGACTTCGACTTTGTCGCCCTTTACGATTTCCATATGTACAACGGCAGGGGTGTTGTCTTTGGTATTTTGACGTTTACCAGCCGGATCGGCCAATACAGAGGCGCGCAGTTTGTTGTCAGGATAGGTGTATGCACGGCGTACGCCTTCGTTAACCATTTCCTGTACGCTCATCTCGGCATCCCACTGTACATCCATGCCCACTTTCAAGAATACGGTCGCAATACCGGTATCCTGACAAATCGGACGATGGCCTTCAGCACACATACGGCTATTGACCAAAATCTGCGCCATCGCATCTTTGGCGGCAGGGTTTTCTTCTTTTTGATAAGCCTTATACAAAGCCTGAATGTAGTCTTTAGGATGGTAGTAGCTGATGAATTGGAAAGCATCGAAAATACTTTGGATAAAGTCTTCTTGCTTGATGACGGTCATGATTGTGTTCCTTTTCGGGAGTCATGGTAGGAAGGGTTTGTTTATTTTTTAAGAGACCGATTTTTTCAGACGGCCTTCAATAGTGTAATAGTGCTTTCAAATGAATAATTCAGACAATATCATTTTCATACCTTATTGATTTAAATAGAATTTAATATCGTATTAAATCACTTGGTTATTGATAATATATATCCACTGACCATTCACTTACACAGAAATAAAATTACATTATTTTTAAATGATATTCTAATTACAAGTCCGTCTGAAAATGTTTGCTTTAAGTATCTGAGAAAGAAATTTAGTAGCTTGTATTTAAAAGGAAACTACCTAAATTTCAGACGGCCTTTCTTATTTTCCAATACGATACACAATTGTAAAATCTGTGTCATTTTCTCCCTCAATCTTCTTGACTGATATCAAACTCATTTAATTTTCTGAAATTTTATAACAATCTTTTCACTTACTTACCTATAAGAATATTATTCAATATATACAACAATCTATGTAAAATTGTCTAACATATAATAATGATTTTTACTAGTAAATATACGAATATTTTAAAATTTATAATAAAAAAGTAATTTTATTTTACTTTTAAAATCAAGTTGTTGTAATAAATTTGTCTAAATAATAGGCATATTTTGTTTGCAATCCTCCTTCTATAAAACCTTAGGTTACCCCTATCATCAAAACCACTAAATTCTGATACACTTCGACTCATAAAGATAAACATTGATTTTAAAAGAATTTCCGAGTAAATCACTTGGATATTTTCCTCATACGCAATAAATGTAATAAAAATACAATTAATCAAATTACCCACTATTCCAACTTCCAATTTCACAGGAACAAACCATGAGTGAAAATTTGTTAACCCTGACCATAGACGGCCATGAAGTCAAAGCTTCCGCCGACTCGTCAATCATCCAAGCCTATGCCCGTTCAGGCAATGCGATTACTGCCAATGTCGGCTGTATGGGTCAAGGCGTATGCGGTTCCTGCCGCTGCATGATTCGTAAAGAAGGCGAGCGCGAAGTAACCACCGCACTGGCATGCGAGACTAAAGTTGAAGAAGGCATGCATATCAGCTTCTTGGACTACTTTATTCCCGAGCATATCCAATATTACGACGTCGGGGAAATTGGTGACGGCTGGAACTGGTTGGACGATACCGCCAAAGCCTTCCCAGAAGCGCAAAACTGCCGTCATTGCGGCGGCTGCAATCGCGCCTGTCCTAAAGGTTTGCAAGTAGAAAACGGCGTAGCGCAGGTAGTTTCCGGCGATTTCGGCGCAGCTGCGCTGACCTTTGACCAATGCGTGATGTGCAACCTCTGCACCCTCTCCTGCCCAGAACACATCCGTCCGAACCACTTGGGCCTGTTCGCCCGCCGTATGAAAGCGGCGCGTACGTTGCGCCCTGTGGATTTGATGCGCCGCCTACGCGAAATCGACAGCGGCAAAATGAAAGTCGAATTTGAAGAGGAGTCAGTGTAATGGTTAACAAAATCCAAGGCATAGACTACGAAACCGCCCTTGCCAACCTGCGTGCGTCCTCATTGGAGCTGCGTGGCGATTTACCTGAAAAGAACGAATTACTGAGCCAATTTCACCCTGACTATCAGGCAAATGCGCGTGTGAAACTACCTATCGGTCCAAACCAAGGCGATTACTGCCATCCTGATTTGGCGAAACTGCTGATCAGTCATCCACTGATTGACGACTATGATTTGTCGGGCGCGGAACATTTGAACACTGACGTGCTGGTTATTGGCGGCGGCGGTGCGGGCGCGGCAGCGGCATTGTCTGCGACTGAAGCCGGCGCACGCGTCATCATGGCGAACAAACTGCGTATCGGCGACAGCAATACCGTGATGGCCGAAGGCGGCATTCAAGCAGCGGTCGGCGCAGAAGACAGCCTGCAACAACACTTTGACGACACCATCAAAGGCGGCCACAACGTCGGCAAAAAAGAATTGGTGGCACAAATGGTTACCGATGCGCCGTCCGCCATCCGCTGGCTGATTGGCTTGGGCATGACCTTCGACCTTGCCAAAGGCGCGGACAGCAACGGCATGTTGAGCCGCAAACGCGCAGGCGGTACGACCGTACCGCGCATCCTGAGCTACCGCGACTTTACCGGCCTCGAAATGATGCGCGTACTGCGCGAGGCTGTCGAACTCGACGAAAACATCACCCAGCTCAACCGCCACCCCGCCATCGAATTATTGTCGGACGAACACGGCCGCTGCGTCGGCGCGATTTTGTACGATTTGGAAAAACGCTCTTTGGTGTTGGTTCACGCCAAAGCCGTGGTATTGGCAACCGGCGGCAGCGGACGCCTGCATTTGCAGGGTTTTGCCACTTCCAACCACTATGGCGCGACTGCAGACGGCCTGGTAATGGCTTACCGTATCGGTGCCAAACTGCGCGATGTCGATTCTTTCCAATACCACCCGACCGGTGTTGCCCACCCTCCGCACTTGGCAGGCGCGCTGATTTCCGAAGCCGTGCGCTCCGCAGGCACCAAGCTGGTCAACGGTTTGGGCGAACGTTTCGTTGACGAATTGCAACCGCGCGACGTTGTTGCCGCTGCGATTCTGCGCGAATGCCGCGAAGGCCGCGGCGTGGTACGCGATGGTCAAGT
>NZ_JBQCVF010000028.1:0-9152 GCF_051962515.1 Neisseria sp. P0009.S007
TTGGGTTCAGATATTGCCCAATGGGTGGTTCGCGAACAAAAAAATGCTCAAGACAAATAAAACCCCAATTTGATAAAGGCCGTCTGAAAAACCGTATTTCAGACGGCCTTTATATTTTCTATTTCTCTAAAAACAAAGAAATAAATTACCCATTAATCATTGTCAGAAATAGAGAATTTTATTTCCAATGCCCTTGATTTTAGAATATCTACCCTCAATTATTAAAACTATAAGAATTTTGTATATTAGCAGTCAAAGGAATAACATGGCAGAAAAAAACTATTATGAAATACTAGGCGTTGCCAAAGATGCGGATGAGGCCGAAATCAAAAAAGCCTACCGAAAACTGGTGCGCAAATACCACCCCGATGTCAGCAAAGAACCTGACGCAGCCGAACGTACAGTAGAAATCAACCGTGCCTACGAAACGCTTTCCGATAAAGAAAAGCGGGCCGAATACGATGAAATGTTGGCTAATCCTTACGGACGCAGCGCCGGAGGCAATCCGTTCGGTCAAGGCGGCAATCCGTTTGGCAATGGATTTAACGGTGGCGGCTTCCACTATGAACGTCATGAAGGCGAACCGTTCGGAGCGGGAGACTTCAATTTTGAAGATCTGTTTTCATCATTCCGCCAATCCCACACTCGTTCCGAGCAACCCCGCGGCCCAATAAAAGGCGAGGATCAACATGCTGAATTGAGTATTGATATTTACGCAGCGTATGTTGGCGCAGAACGTAGCATGACTTTGAATGTGCCAACTCTAGACGAATACGGACGTGCGGTTTATCAAAATAAAACCCTCAACGTCAAAATCCCCAAAGGCATTGCAGAAGGCCAACAAATCCGTTTGGCCGGTCAAGGTTTGCCGGGATATAACGGTGGAGAAAACGGTGACTTGTACTTAAAAATCAAGTTCCACGACCAACCTGATTTATACGTCAAAAACAGGAAAGACGTATATCAAACAATAGATGTCAAACCTTGGGAAGCCGTATTGGGCGGCAAAATCATCGTCCCTACCGCTTCAGGCCGCTTGCAGGTCAATCTGCCTGCCAACAGCCAAAGCGGTAAAAGCATCCGCCTCAAAGGCAAAGGTATTCCTGCAAAAGAAGCCGGAGACCTTTATCTCAATATCCGCATTAATGTTCCGCCAGTAGAGAGCGAAGCCGACCGTGCCGCATGGGAAAAATTAGCCGAACACTTTGCCGCGAAACAAGCATAAGAGAAAGGATAAATTATGATTCAGTCCTCCGATGTTACCCTTACTTTTGAAGAAATCGTTGCCGCCAGCCGCTGCCGTCGTGATTGGCTGTTGGAACTTATAGCAGAAGACATCATCAGCATAGATGGAGTGCCCGAAAAAAGCACCTTCAGTGGTTTTCATCTTGCCCGCATCCGTCGCGCACAACGCTTAAGCCGTGATTTTGAGGCCGGCATTCCTGCATTGGGGCTGATTATGCGGCTGTTGGACGAGGTGGAAGAACTCAGAAAAATACAGCGTCCGCTGGTCCTGCTCGAAGAAGAGTAAATATTGGCAAGTTGTTCAATTAAATATTGATGACAAGACAAAGTTTTTGATTTTTATTGATATTCCATAATGAAAGGCCGTCTGAAAATATTTTCAGACGGCCTTTTTATGCCTTCATTAACAACAGCGTCCACCGTTGCCGCCGCAACGGCGTTTGCGGCAGTAGTCTTGGAATTGCAGCTCGGTCATGACCGGCGCGTTGGGATTATGTTTGCGCTGGCGGGCAACGTAGTTTTCATAATCTGGGACACCGGCCATCAAGTTCGCTGTCAACTTGATGGTTTTCCACCAAGATGCGAGCTTATGCTTCACTTTGAGTCTCCGGCTGTTTACCGTCGCGGTACACTGCTGGAATTTCTTTAGCAGTTGGCCAACCGACTTTGCGGGCTTTCATGGCAGTACGGAAACCGTACACGGCGACAATCACGACAACTGCCAAGAACAAAGCGGTCAAACCGGCATTGATTTGGTCGTTGAAGATGATTTGTGACATTTCGCCAATGTCTTTAGCAGGAGCGAGGACTTCGCCTGAAGCCAAGGCATCGCGGTATTTGCCTGCGTGAGCCAAGAAGCTGACGCGCGGGTCGCTGTGGAACAGTTTTTGCAAACCGGCATAGCAGGTTACAAACAATACGCCGACAGCAGGAACCAAAGTTACCCAAACATAGCGGTCGCGTTTCATTTTCACCAATACGACGGTACACATAATCAACGCTACGCCTGCAAGCATTTGGTTGGCGATACCAAACAACGGCCAGAGCGAGTTAATACCGCCCAGAGGGTCGGTTACGCCGGTATAGAGGAAGTAACCCCACAATGCCACAGCAAAGAATGTGGCAACCAAGTTGGCAGGGATTGAGTCGGTGTTACCGAATGGTTTGTAGAAGATACTGCCCAAGTCTTGAATCATGAAACGGGCAACGCGTGTACCGGCGTCAACTGCGGTCAAGATGAACAAGGCTTCAAACAGCAAGGCAAAGTGATACCAGAACGCCATCATGGCTTCGCCCGGAATCAGACGGCTCATGATGTGTGCCATACCGACTGCGAGGGTTGGTGCACCGCCTGCGCGGGATAGAATGGTGTTTTCGCCCACTTCTTTAGCAGTGTGCAACAGGGTTGCGGCATCAACAGAGAAATTCAGTTTAGTGGTGATGACTTCGGCAGCTGTGTTGGCATCTGTACCAATCAGCGCGGCCGGGCTGTTCATCGCAAAGTACACGCCTGGCTCAAGCGAAGCGGCGGCAGCCAGCGCCATAATAGCCACAAAGCTTTCCATAATCATGCCGCCGTAACCGATCATGCGGACGTGTGTTTCGTTTTCCACCATTTTTGGAGTGGTACCTGAAGAAATCAGCGCATGGAAGCCTGAAACTGCACCACAAGCAATGGTAATGAACAAGAATGGGAACAATGCACCAGAGAATACCGGGCCTGAACCATCGATAAAGTGGGTAACTGCAGGCATTTGCAGAGTCGGGTTAACAATAACGATACCCAAAGCCAAAGCTGCAATCGTACCGATTTTCAGGAAGGTAGACAGATAGTCGCGCGGAGTCAGCAAGAGCCAAACCGGCAATACGGAAGCCACGAAACCGTAAATCATAATCGCCCAAGTCAGCTGAATGCCGTCAAGGTCGAACCAGTGACCGAAGGAGCTGTGGGCAACATCTTCACCGTAAATCACGGCCAACATCAGCAAAATAAAGCCGACGATGGAAATCTCGCCAATTTTGCCCGGACGGATATAACGGGTGTAAATACCCATAAACAGAGCAATCGGCATAGTCGCTGCGATGGTGAACGTACCCCAAGGGCTGTGAACCAATGCTTTCACAACAATCAGCGCCAACACCGCCATAATGATGACCATAATCATCAAAATACCAATGGATGCAATCACGCCGGGAACGGTACCGAGTTCTTGTTTCACGATATCGCCCAAAGACTTACCGTCACGGCGCATAGAAACAAATAGTACCATCATATCCTGTACGGCACCGGCAAATACCACGCCGAAGATAATCCACAAAGTACCGGGCAGATAACCCATTTGCGCTGCCAATACAGGACCAACCAGAGGGCCTGCGCCGGCAATAGCGGCAAAGTGGTGGCCGAACAGTACGCCTTTATGTGTGGGAACATAGTCCAAGCCGTCATTGTGGCGTTCTGCCGGAGTCAGACGGTTAGGATCAAGCTGCATCACACGGTTGGCAATGTAAAGACTGTAGAAACGGTAGGCAATGCAGTATACCGAAATGGCGGCCGTAACCATCCAAATCGCACTGACTTGCTCGCCACGGCTGAGAGCTAAAGTAGTAAAGGAGGCCAAGCCTACCAAAACCACAATGCCCCAGATCAAAAATGATTTGAGCGATTTCATTGATTTATCCTTAAAACGTGATGCACCAAGGCTTGCTTTAGCGACAAACTGCCTTAATGCGCTTCAGAAAGACCAGTCATTATAGTCTTCATGATTTCATGAGTGAAATGTCATTTCAACCCAAATTCGACTGAAAACAAAATGATTAGTTCGTCCGTAAGGTTAACACAAACAGACAATATACCCTTCATTTTTTACTTCAAAACTAAATATTCCTTAACATATAACAAACGAAAGGCCGTCTGAAAACCCAAAAATTCAGTTTTCAGACGGCCTGACAAACAGTCAATGCTATAATCCGACATTCCCATTTCTCTATATTGCCATACCATGCAAAACAACGATTCCGAAACCATGCGCCTCTCCAAACGCATGGCGCAATTGGGCTTATGCTCGCGCCGCGAGGCAGACAGTTACATCGAGCAAGGCTGGGTCAAAGTCAACGGTCAAACCGCCGTACTCGGTCAAAAAGTCACCGAGCGCGACCGCATCGACCTCAACAAACAAGCCCATGAAAAACAAGCAGCGCGCGTAACCATCCTTCTGAATAAACCCGTCGGCTACGTCAGCGCGCAGGCAGAAAAAGGCTATAAATCCGCCGCAGAACTCATTACCGCCGAAAACCATTGGGAAGGCGATGACAGCCATATCCCTTTCAGCGAAAAACACAAATTCGGCTTAGCCCCTGCCGGCCGCTTAGATATCGACTCCGTCGGATTGTTAGTACTCACTCAGGACGGCCGCATTGCCAAACAACTGATTGGTGAAAACAGCAGCAGCGAAAAAGAATACCTTGTCCGCGTCCGTGGCAAACTGGACGATAAAGGCCTCGCCCTACTCAACCACGGCTTGAGTTTGGACGGAGAAAAATTGCGCCCCGCCAAAGTCGAATGGCAAAACGAAGACCAGTTGCGCTTTATTTTGCGACAAGGCAAAAAACGCCAAATCCGCCGCATGTGCGAACTGGTCGGCCTGCGTGTCGTCGGTTTGAAACGCATCCGCATGGGTAAAGTCAAACTCGGCAGACTGCCGCCGGGCAAATGGCGTTATCTACGCGCTGACGAATCGTTTTAATTGCAGCTAATAAAAAGGCCGTCTGAAAACACATTTCAGACGGCCTCATCTTTTACTGCTTACTCGATATAAGTAAACTTCGCACGTTTGATATTGCAGAGAATTTCGTACGGAATCATACCGGCAACTTCGGAAACTTCATTGATATTAATCACATCGCCCCAAAGCTCGACTTCCGCGCCCAAGCCCTCTTTCGATGCTTCCAGCTCAACCGTAATCATATCCATAGATACCCTGCCGATAATACGGCTGCGTTTGCCATCCACTGCCACAGGGGAATTAGTGGAAGCGCGACGCGGATAACCGTCGGCATAGCCGCAGGCAATCAAACCGACACGGGTAGATTTGCTGGTGTAGAACGTTGCGCCGTAGCCAATCGGAGAATGCGGTTGCAACACGCGCTCGCCGAAAACACGGGAAGTCAGGCGCATAACAGGTTTCAAACGCTCATCCACGCCGCCGAAAGGCGAAATACCATACAAGGCCAGACCGGCACGTCCCCAATCGCGCCGCGCTTCAGGCACGTTCAAAATCGCGGCGGAATTCGCCAAGCTCTCTTCGCCTTCCAAACCCTCACACGCCAAATCAAACGCTTCAAGCTGCATTTCGGTCATGCCGTTTTCCGGTTCGTCCGCGCAGGCAAAATGGCTGAATTTCACAATGTTTTCAACCGATTCGGATTGTTTCAATGCAGTATAGGCGGCGGCATAGTTATGCGGAAAGAAACCGGCACGGTGCATACCCGAGTCCATTTTCAGCCATACGGTCGTCGGACGTTGCCACTCATGATGCACAAACGCCTCCAACTGCCATTGGCTACCGATTGCCGGCCACAAATCATAACGGTCAACATCCGCATATTCCGTAGCCTCAAACACGCCTTCCAACAAAACAATCGGATTTTTAATGCCGTTTTGACGCAATTCCACGCCTTCATCTACCGTTGCCACCGCAAAGCCGTCGGCAATATCCGCCAACGCGTGTGCACATCTGACCGCACCATGCCCGTAAGCATCGGCCTTAATCACGGCCAACAATTTATTGCCATGCAACTCTTTGAGAAAACGATAATTTTGACGTAAATTATCCAAACGGATTTGCGCATTGAGCGGACGCATAATGTATTCCTCTTATCGGCATTCCGTTTCAGACGGCCTGCCCTATTACTTTGAAGTAAATATTATAGGTCAAAAACTACACAGGATTCCATGAAATACACAAGAATAATCTATTCATATTTTAGAACTCATGCGCACCTTTAGGCATTTATGCTTCTTCTCAGCCTGTTTTAAGGTTATGATTCAATCCAAATGAAAACGACAGACATCAAGGCCATGAAAGAACTCGACAAAACCGACTTAAAAATCCTCAAGCTCCTACAACAAAATGCACGTATCCCCATGACTGAATTGGCTGAAAAAGTCGGCCTCTCCACTACGCCAGTAACCGAACGCGTCCGCCGCTTGGAACGCGACAACCTCATTACCGGCTATCACGCCCATCTGAATCCTCATGCTTTAGGCCAAAGCCTCTTGGTCTTTGTCGAGCTGAAACTGCGTTCCAAATCCGGCAATATTTTTGAAGACTTCAAACGCGAAGTGCTGAAGATTCCGCAAATTCTGGAATGCCACTTAGTATCCGGCGAATACGACTACCTTATCAAAGTCCGCCTGCCCAATATGTCCGCCTATCGAGATATGCTCGGCAATATCCTGCTGCAACTGCCGGCTGCTTCCGAAAGCCGCAGCTATGTTGTCATGGAAGAAGTCAAAGAAGAAGTAGTATTAGACATCTAATTCTATTCAACAAACAAAGGCCGTCTGAAAGATTACAACATTCAGACGGCCTTTATTTTAAATAGGCAAAAAAAATGCACACATCCGACAGAATGTGTGCCAAGTCTACAAAGGAGAAATAGAGGAGAAACTATTAACTGACTACTCGAACCAGCTAACGAAACGAATTATGCAACAAGATATTCAACCGCGCAAGTATTTTTCTTGTAAAGTTTCTTAATTATTCAATTAACAGATCTTAAATGTAATCATGTTTCAATGTAGATAAAAAAATGCGCATACCGTTTTGATATGCGCCAAGTCTACAAAGGAGAAATAGAGGAGAAAAATCAAGCTGCATCAAGCAACTCAACGGCGCGAATTATCCTAGCCTTCTACCCTCCTGTCAACTGTTTTCCCATCTATTTTCAAGTATTTTGCTAAAAAACAACAAATCCACTATTCCCCTCTTTTTCTTGCTATTTTCGCCCATATATAAAAAGAATTTAGGGCCGTCTGAAACATATATTGCCACTAAAGATAAACGGCTCCATACTCACACATTCATAGTCCATATCAACCCAACCCACAACCATGACCACCCCACTTTCCCTTGCCGTCGTCGGCCATACTAACACAGGCAAAACCTCGCTCTTACGTACGCTTTTGCGCGACAGCACCTTCGGCGAAGTGAAAAACGCGCCCTCCACCACGCGCCATGTCGAAGAAGCCCTTATCAACGACGGCGACGACAGCCTGGTTTATCTCTACGACACACCCGGCCTTGAAGATGCCGGCGGCGTGTTGGACTGGCTGGAAACCCATACATCCGCACGCGATGACGGCATTGAGCGCATCCAGCAATTCCTCAACAGCCATGAATCGCATCACGAGTTTAACCAAGAGGCCAAAGTTCTGCGCCAAGTCATGCAAAGCGATATGGCCATGTACGTCATCGATGCGCGGGAACCCGTCCTCGACAAATACAAAGACGAGCTGACTATTTTGTCTTGGTGCGCCAAGCCCATCATGCCCGTGTTCAACTTCACCCAAAATCAAGACCTGACCGCTTGGACCAATATGCTCGCCCGCAGAAACCTGCATGTTTACGCCGGTTTCGATACCGTTGCCTTCGACTTTGAAGGCGAAATCCGATTGTGGGACAACCTTGCCACCATGTTACCCAAGCGCGACATCCTCGACCGCCTCATCAATATGCGCCGTCGCGAGTGGCAACTGCTGGATACGGAAGCGCGCCGTGAAATTGCCGATTTTCTGCTGGATGCCGCCGCATTTACCCAAGAAATTGCCGAAAACGACGACCCTGCCCCGACTTTGGAAGTCATGCAATCGGAAATCCACCAACTTGAGCGGCAAATGCAACAACGCCTGTTCACACTTTACCGCTTCTATCACGACGAAGTCGGCAGCGACAGCACATGGATGCCCAAAGCCTTCAAACAAGATCCGTTTGACAGCGAATTGCTCAAACATTACGGCATCCGTACCGGTACCGGCGCAACCGCAGGTGCACTCATCGGCTTAGGCTTGGATATTGCCACGCTTGGCGGCTCACTTGGTTTGGGTACGGCCATCGGCGGCCTGTTAGGCGGCATTTTGCCCAATGCCCAAGACATCACCGACAAAATCAACGGCAGGCAAACCCTGCATACCGATCCGGAAACCCTTACCCTGCTCGCCGCACGCGCACTGGATTTGTTGCACGTCTTGCAAACGCGCGGCCATGCGGCTCAGTCGCATATCGAGCTAAAAGAACGCAAAGCGCCATGGAATGCGGCCAAATTGCCAAGCGAACTCAACAAAGCGCGTAGCAACCGCAAATGGTCTTCGCTCAACACACACCAGCCCGAAGCCAGCCGTAACGAACGCGCAGCCTATGCAGCCACTTTAAGCGAAAAATTAAAAGCTTAGAATTGCCGCATAACAAAAAGGCCGTCTGAAACCTAAATGTTTCAGACGGCCTTTTGATTTTAGAAGGAAAATACTTATTCAGCAGCTTTGGTTTCTCGTTTCAAACCGCCGCCAAGTGCTTTATACAAGTCGGCAAGGTTTTCCAGACGGGTCAGCTGATTGGCTAAAAGAGCAGTATCCGCGCTATAACTGCTGCGCTCGGCATCCAGTAAATCCAATGCGCTGGATACGCCATGTTTGTAGCGCAGGCTGATAAGGCGCAGGCTGTCGTTGTAGGCACGGCTTTGTTTGCTCAAAGCGGCATAGCTTTTATCCAGCTGTTCGCGTGCAACCAACGCATTGGAAACGTCTTTGAATGCGGATTGAACAGCGGCTTCATAAGCAACGATTTGTGCCTGTTGGCGCAGTTTGGCTACGTCAAGATTGGCTTTGTTTGTGCCCCAGTCAAAGATAGGCA
>NZ_JBQCVF010000028.1:9252-22099 GCF_051962515.1 Neisseria sp. P0009.S007
TAGATTTCCGCATTCAGCGCGGCTGTACGCAAATCGGTATTGCGTTCCAATGCGATGTCGATCAGGCGGTGAAGGCGAGGATCGGCAAAGTAATCTTGCCAACCCAATTCGGCTGCACGGATACCGTCGTCAACAGTGTCGTATTTAAACGTATCGGCCACGGCAACTTGAGGCTGCTCATATTTCGGCATCATGGTACAGGCCGACAAAGCCACGGCGGCGGCAACGGCGGTCAGTACAGGTTTGAATGTAATCTTCTTCATTTTAGAATCCTTTAGCATTTTGAGGCCGTCTGAAAATTTTTCAGACGGCCTTTGCTTTAGTGCTTGTCTGAATCGTGTTTACCGTCTTCAATCATGCCGGCTTCAGCGGCGTGTTTGGCGGCCATCTCATGCTCGTGTGCGGTTTCTTTAAAGAATTTGCGCACAACCACATAGAACAAAGGCACAAGGAACACAGACAGAATCGTACCGATCAACATACCCCAGACCACGGTCGTACCAATCGCACGTTGGCTGGCGGAGCTGGCACCGCTGGCAACATAAAGCGGTACCACGCCCAAGATGAAGGCAAACGAAGTCATGATAATCGGACGGAAACGCAAGTGTGCGGCGGCAAGCGCAGCTTCAAGCGCGCTCTTGCCTTGCGCTTGCAGGTCTTTGGCAAACTCGATAATCAAAATCGCGTTTTTCGCACTCAAACCCATCACCGTAACGAAACCGACTTGGAAGTAGATATCGTTGGCGTATGCCGGAATACTGCCCAGTAATGCTTCAAACATGTTACGGCCAGTCACACCCAATGCCGCGCCAATCAAGCCCAACGGAATCACAAGGATAACCGCCAACGGGATAGACCAGCTTTCGTACAAAGCAGCCAATACCAAGAATACAGCGGCAGCGGCCAATGCGTACAATACGACAGTTTGCGAGCCGCCTTTAGCCTCTTCACGAGACTGGCCTCCCCATTCCAGACTGTAACCGCCGCCCATGTCATCAACCATTTGCTGTACCGCAGCCATGGCTTGACCGGAAGATACGCCATTAACAGGCGAGCCGGAAAGCTCCATTGCCGGATAACCATTGAAGCGGACGCTTTGTTCCATACCGTTTTCCCAAGAAACAGTAGCAATGGTAGAAAGCGGTACGGCAACGCCGGATTTATTCGGTACAGTCAGGTTCAGAATATCGGCAGGCTGCATACGGGCACTCGCATCAGCTTGTACCATCACGCGTTGCAGACGGCCTTGATTCGGGAAGTCGTTTACATAAGACGAACCCAAAGCAGAAGCCAAAGCAGTACGGATGTCAGAGAACGAAATACCTTGTGCTGCTGCGGCAGAGCGGTCGATGTCGATTTTCAACTGCGGCGCATCTTCCAAACCGCTCGCACGAACGGTACTTGGGTTAAACAAACCGCTTTTGCGCATTTTGTCAATCAACTCATTGCGCTTGGCCAATAATGCGGCATGGCCGCTGTTGTTACGGTCTTGCAGGTAAATCGTCAAGCCGGAGCCTGTACCCAATTCCATAATGGCAGGAGGCACAATCGCCAAACCGAAACCGTCTTTCAGCGTAGCCATCATCATGCCGGTCAACTTACCGGAAATAGAAGTCGCATCGCTGCCCGGAGCAGTACGTTCGCTCCAGTCTTTCAGAATGACAAAGCCCAAAGCCATGTTTTGGCCGGAACCGCTAAAACTAAAGCCGGAAACGGTAATAATGTTCTCGATCTCAGGTACAGATTTCGCCAGTTGAGTGATTTGAGCCAAAGTTGCATCGGTACGCTCTTTGGTCGCGCCGGCAGGCAGCTGTACGCTCAACATCAAGTTACCTTGGTCTTCAGTCGGCAAGAAGGAAGTCGGCAGACGCATAAACAGGAATACGCCCACAACAGTCAAACCGATATAGACAACCATCATGCGCAAAGTCTTGCGCAAGACTTTGGCTACCCAGCCTTCGTAGCCGTGTGTCCAGTTGTCGAATTTCTTGTTAAACCAACCGAAGAAACCTTTTTTCTCTTCGTGATGACCATTCTGAATCGGCTTGAGCATGGTGGCACACAATGCCGGAGTCAGCGTCAAAGCAAGGAATGCGGAGAAGCCGATCGATGCCACCATGGTCAGGGCAAACTGTTTGTAAATGTTACCGGTTGCACCGCTAAACATTGCCAGCGGCACAAATACGGACATCAACACGGCAGTAATACCGATCACCGCGCCGGAAATCTGACTCATCGCTTTTTTGGTTGCAGCCTTAGGCGGCAGACCTTCGCTCGCCATAATACGCTCAACGTTTTCAACGACCACAATCGCATCATCGACCACAATACCAATTACCAATACCATCGCAAACATGGTCAATACGTTAATCGACATACCCATATATGAGATAAAGGCAAAACCGCCCAACAGGGAAATCGGCACGACAATAGTCGGAATCAGCGTATAGCGGATATTTTGCAGGAAGAGATAAATCACCAAGAATACCAATACGATGGCTTCCAAAAGTGTATGGATTACTTTCTCAATCGAAATTTCCACAAATTTGGAAGTATCGTAAGGAATTTTCCAGCTCATGCCGTCTGGAAAATACTTCTGCAAAACCGCCATTTTTTCTTTCACGGCAGTCGCCGTTGCCAAAGCGTTACCGCTGTTAGACAACATCACTGCCATACCGGTGGTGTTCACACCGTTCAAGCGGGTGGAAGAAGAATAATCCTGCATACCCAAGCTGACTTTGGCAACGTCTTTCAGATAGACATTAGAACCATCGGTATTGGATACCAAAATGATGTTGCCAAACTCTTCAGCAGTGCTCAGCTGACCTTGCGCCGTCACAGTTGCTGAAATAGTCTGACCTGCAGCCGCCGGCAAAGAGCCGATAGAGCCTGCAGAAATTTGGATATTTTGTGTCGCAAGCGCATTGGTTACCGTTGCAAAAGACAGGTTGTAGTTTTGCAGTTTTTTCGGGTCAACCCAAATACGCATGGCGCGTTGCGCACCAAACAATTGTACCTGCCCTACCCCGTCAATACGCTGCAGTTCAGGAATGATATTGCGCTGGGCGTAATCGTTCATTTCCTCAATGGATTGCTTTTCAGAAGAAAGCATGACCACTTGCAAGAAGTTGGAACGCGCTTTAGATACGGTTACACCATATTGCTGTACGGTAGACGGCAATGTGGACAACACTTCCGACAATTTGTTCTGCACGTCTACCTGCGCCAAATCTTCATTGGTTTCCGGTGTAAACGTCAGACTGACGCTGCCGCTGCCACTGGAATTGGCAGAAGTCGTCATATAGTCCAAACCTTCCACACCGTACATATTACGTTCGATAACGGCCAGTACGCTGTCTTCCATTACCTGAGCCGAAGCGCCCGGATAAGTAGCGCGCAAAGTAATAGTCGGTGCAGCAACGGACGGATATTGGGAAATCGGCAGTTTTTGAATGCCGAAAATACCCGCTGCGATGATAAAAATCGCAATAACCCATGCAAAGATGGGGCGGTCAATAAAAAACTTAGACATTCACGCGTTCCTTATTTGGCTTCAGATGCAGCTTTAGCTTCAGGCTTGGCCTCGGATGCAGCTTGGCCGTCTGAAACTGCCGGTGTTGCTGCCGCAGCGCTTGCAGGCGGCGTCCATTCTTTCGGCGTTACCTGTTTAGCACCCGACATAGCGGCAATGCTGATGCCTTCAACAATCACTTTGTCGCCGTCTTTAAGGCCGTCTGTAATAACCCAATTGCTACCTTGCTGTTGGGCAATGGTCACGACACGCGCTTCCATTTCGCTCTTGTCATTCACTACCATCACAGTATCTTGCGAACCGCGGGTAACTGCTTGTTGCGGCACTACAAATGCATTATCTACTGCCACTTGCTCCATCAACACGCGCACATACAAGCCCGGCATCAAGATATTTCTGTCGTTAGGAATGGCGGCGCGCAAGGTAATTTGACCGGTTGTTTCGTTGACAGTCGGATCTGCAAACAGCAGACGGCCTTTTTCAGGGTAAACGGTACCGTCGTCAAATTTGATATCCACTGCAATCGCGCCGTTTGCCGCCAACAATTTGCCTTCGGCAACCTGTTGACGCAGTTTCATGACCTCACTCGCAGACTGGGTAACGTTGACATACATCGGATTGGTTTGTTGGATCGTAGCTAAAACAGTAGTATCACCGGAATTCAACAGCGTACCTTCAGAAACTTTAGATTGACCGATAAAGCCGGAAATCGGCGCAGTAATGCGGGAGCGGTTCAGGCTGATACCGGCAGATTTGATGGCTGCTTGTGCAGATTTGACGCTTGCCTCTGCTGAACGCTTGGCGGTTACGGCCGCATCGTATTCTTGTTGGCTGATGGCATCGGCGGCAACCAGCGGTTTGTAGCGGGCCAAGTCGGCATTCGCTTTAGCCAAAGTCGCTTGCGCACTCGCCAACTGGGCGCGTGCGCTTTCTAAGTTTGCTTCATAAGATGAGCTGTCGATTTGGTACAAAGGCTGACCGGCTTGCACATAGCTGCCTTCTTGGAACAGGCGTTTTTGCAAAATACCGCCGACTTGGGCGCGAACTTCGGCAGTACGCAACGATTCCAGACGGCCCGGCAACTCGGTTGTCAATGCAACGGTTTCCGGATGCACGGTAACCACGCGGACTTCAGGCGCAGGTTGTTTTTGCTGTTGCTGACTGCCTTGCGCCTGTTGGCCGGCTGCTTTTTCATCGCCTTTGCCGCAAGCGGAAAGCGCCAACGCAGTAGCTGCTGCAATCGCCGCGACACGCATCATTTTAGAAGCATAAAGAGCCATAATTTTCCTATCTCTATGATAAATAAGGGTTTGACTAATTAAAAATTGATTACTTTAATCTCATATTTCGCAAACAGAAATTGCCTGCTTTTATGAAAAACAGGCTGATTATATAGTGTTGAGAAACAATATCAAGTATTGAATTGAATTATACATACATTCTTGCATGTTCAGAAGTAATTTTTTATAATCCGAACCATAAATTTACATTTCCCACAAAACAACTATGAGAAGAACCAAAACCGAAGCCTTAAAAACCAAAGAATATCTCATGCTTGCCGCATTAGATACGTTTTATCAGAAAGGCATTGCCCGCACTTCGCTCAACGAAATCGCCCAAGCCGCAGGCGTAACGCGCGGCGCGCTGTATTGGCATTTCAAAAACAAAGAAGATTTGTTTGACGCCTTGTTCCAACGGATTTGCGACGACATCGAAAGCTGCATAAAAGGAGACTCGAACAACAATAACGAACAGGCTTGGTCAAGCTTCCGACTGACCCTGACCCGTTTTTTCGAGCGGCTGCAACACAACGAGCTTCACTATAAATTCCACAGCATTTTGTTTTTAAAATGCGAACACACCGAGCAAAACGAGGCGGTCATTGCCATCGCTAAAAAACACCAATCACTATGGCGTGAAAAAATCGTTGCCGTCCTGACTGATGCGGTACAACAAAAAGCATTGGCGGATAATTTGGATATCGATATGGCAGTCATCTTCATCAAGTCTTCATTAGACGGCTTGATTTGGCGCTGGCTTTCTTCAGGTCAAGGCTTCGATTTGGCGCAAACTGCCCCACGCATGATTGAAATCATCATTGATACATTGGAAAACCATCCGCAATTAAGAAAACAATCATAAACATCAAAAATAAAAGGCCGTCTGGAACATTAAAAGTTTCAGACGGCCTTTTGGTTCAAACCTGCTTAACGTGTTACCGGTTTGTAACGGATACGTTTCGGTTTCGCGCCTTCTTCACCCAAACGGCGTTTCTTGTCGGCTTCGTATTCTTGATAGTTGCCGTCAAAGAACACCCATTTAGAGTCGCCTTCACAAGCCAAAATATGCGTAGCGATACGGTCGAGGAACCAGCGGTCGTGCGAAATCACCATCACGCTGCCGGCAAATTCCAGCAATGCATCTTCCAGCGCGCGCAGGGTTTCCACGTCGAGGTCGTTAGACGGTTCGTCCAGCAGCAACACATTACCGCCGCTCAACAAGGTTTTTGCCAAGTGCAGACGGCCGCGTTCGCCGCCCGACAATTGACCTGCAATTTTGCTTTGGTCGCTGCCTTTGAAGTTGAAGCGTCCCAAATATTGGCGGGCTGGAATTTCAAACTGGCCAACCTGCAAAATGTCGCGGCCTTCGGCAATATTGTCGAACACGGTTTTGTCGTTTTGTAAACCTGCGCGGCTTTGGTCAATCAGGCTCATTTTCACGGTTTGGCCGATTTTTACTTCGCCGGAATCAGGCTGCTCTTTGCCTGAAATCATTTTGAACAGCGTAGATTTACCCGCGCCGTTCGGGCCGATGATGCCGACAATCGCGCCAGCAGGTACTTTGAAGCTCAAATCGTCAATCAGCACTTTATCGCCAAACGATTTGGAAACGTTCACAAATTCAATCACTTCGTTACCCAAACGCTCGGCAACAGGGATAAAGATTTCCTGCGTTTCATTGCGTTTTTGGTATTCGTAGTTGCTCATTTCTTCAAAACGCGCCAAACGCGCTTTGGACTTGGCTTGGCGGCCTTTGGCATTTTGGCGCACCCATTCCAATTCCTGCTTCATCGCTTTCACGCGTGCAGCTTCGGATTTTGCCTCGTTTTCCAAGCGTTTTTCTTTCTGCTCCAGCCAAGACGAGTAATTGCCTTTCCACGGGATACCGTATCCGCGGTCGAGTTCCAAAATCCATTCGGCGGCGTTGTCGAGGAAGTAGCGGTCATGTGTTACGGCAACGACTGTACCTGGGAAGCGTACCAAGAATTGCTCCAGCCATTCGACAGATTCTGCGTCCAAGTGGTTGGTCGGTTCGTCCAGCAGCAGCATATCGGGCTTGCTCAACAAGAGTTTGCACAAAGCGACGCGGCGTTTTTCACCACCGGACAGATTGCCGATTTTGGCATCCCAATCAGGCAGGCGCAACGCGTCGGCAGCAATTTCCAATTCATGCTCTGCACCGCCGCCGGTAGATGAACCCGCCGCAATAATCGCTTCCAAACGGCCTTGTTCTTCCGCCAACGCGTCAAAATCCGCATCAGGATTGGCATACTCGGCATATACTTCTTCCAAACGTTTTTGTGCGGCAGCCACTTCGCCCAAACCGCTTTCCACTTCCTCGCGCACAGTTTTCTCAGGATCAAGCTCAGGCTCTTGCGGCAAATAGCCGATTTTAATGCCGCCCATCGGCACGGCTTCGCCCTCAAATTCTTTATCCACGCCCGCCATAATCCGCAGTACAGTAGATTTACCCGCACCGTTCAAACCGAGCAAACCGATTTTTGCACCGGGGAAAAATGAAAGGGAAATGTCTTTAATAATGGTTTTTTGCGGCGGCACAACCTTGCTCACGCGCAGCATAGAATAGACGTATTGTTGGGACATAGTTTTCTCGTTTTCATCAAACAAATTTCAGACGGCCCATTTTAACCTATTGCCCCAATACTTGCTTGTTCAAATGCCGTCTGAAAATAGAAATAAGCATCAAAATATACACCGAGCCGAACCGATACCCTCATTGCCCGACGGTATCAATGCCAAACCGCAAAAAATTTGATTTAAGCCAGTTTATCCTTGAACTGGCATTGCCAATATCCGGCGCGCTTCATAAAATGCACCTATATCCTTGAAAGTACGCACACAAACAATAACGACAGAGAACGCCACACCAAGGAACCTTTCAGATTTCTCAATAAAAATACTTTTAAAAAAAGGATTTACCTCATGTCGGAAAATACGCAAAAAACAGCAAAACAAGGTTTGCCGTCACTGGCAAAAAGTACGATTTGGATGCTGAGCTTCGGCTATCTCGGCGTTCAGACGGCCTTTACCCTGCAAAGCTCACAAATGAGCCGAATTTTTCAAACTTTAGGCGCCGACCCGCATAATTTGGGCTGGTTTTTCATTCTGCCGCCGCTAGCCGGTATGTTGGTTCAGCCGATTGTGGGCTACTACTCAGACCGCACTTGGATGCCGCGCCTGGGCGGTCGTCGTCTGCCCTATCTGCTTTATGGCACGCTGATTGCAGTTATCGTCATGATTCTGATGCCGAACTCGGGCAGCTTCGGTTTTGGCTACGCTTCTTTGGCGGCTTTGTCGTTTGGCGCGCTGATGATTGCGCTGTTGGACGTATCCTCCAATATGGCAATGCAGCCGTTTAAAATGATGGTCGGCGACATGGTCAACGAGGAGCAGAAAAGCTACGCCTACGGGATTCAAAGTTTCTTAGCGAATACGGGCGCGGTTGTGGCGGCGATTCTGCCGTTTGTGTTTGCGTATATCGGTTTGGCGAACACGGCCGAAAAAGGCGTCGTACCGCAAACCGTGGTCGTAGCATTCTATGTGGGCGCAGCGTTGCTGATTATTACCAGTGCGTTCACCATCTTCAAAGTCAAAGAATACGATCCGGAAACCTACGCCCGCTATCACGGCATCGATGTCGCCGCGAATCAGGAAAAAGCCAACTGGTTCGAACTTTTGAAAACCGCGCCTAAAGCGTTTTGGACGGTGACTTTGGTGCAATTCTTCTGCTGGTTCGCCTTCCAATATATGTGGACTTACTCGGCAGGCGCGATTGCAGAAAACGTTTGGCAGACAACCGATGCCTCTTCCGTAGGCTACCAAGAAGCAGGCAACTGGTACGGCGTTTTGGCGGCGGTGCAATCCATTGCTGCCGTCATATGTTCGTTTATTCTGGCAAAAGTACCGAATAAATACCATAAAGCCGGTTATTTCGGTTGTCTGGCTCTGGGCGCGCTCGGTTTCTTCTCTATTTTCTTTATCCACAATCAATACGCATTAATCCTGTCTTATACCTTAATCGGCATCGCGTGGGCAGGTATCATTACCTATCCTTTGACGATTGTAACCAATGCCCTCTCCGGCAAACACATGGGTACTTATTTGGGTCTGTTTAATGGCTCTATCTGTATGCCTCAAATCGTCGCCTCCCTGCTGAGCTTTATCCTCTTCCCTATGCTGGGCAGCCATCAGGCAACCATGTTCTTGGTTGCAGGCGCAGTCTTGCTGCTGGGAGCCTTCTCTGTATGTCTGATTAAAGAGACCCACGGCGAATAATCCATCCATACCATCGGCAAAGGCCGTCTGAAACCTTTGCCGAACTTACGATTTTAATAACAGGAGCTTCATAAATGTACACAAGAATCATGGAAATCAGCCCTTGGACATTGCGTTCGGCAAAACTGGAAAAAGAATACAAACGGCTGCAAGAGAGCCTGACCAGTTTGGGCAACGGCTATATGGGTATGCGCGGCAACTTTGAAGAAACCTACTCCGCCGACAGCCACTTGGGCACCTACATCGCCGGTGTTTGGTTCCCCGACAAAACCCGCGTCGGTTGGTGGAAAAACGGCTATCCTAAATATTTTGGCAAAGCCATCAATGCGCTCAATTTCAGCAAAGTTAAAATCTTTGTCGACAATCAGGAAGTGGACTTGGCGAAAAACGACGTTGCCGACTTCTCCATCGAACTCGATATGCAGCACGGCGTGTTGCGCCGCTCGTTCACCGTATTCGGCGTGCGTTTCGATGTGTGCAAATTCCTGTCCGTCGCGCAAAAAGAGCTGGCGGTTATCCGCTGGGAAGCCGTATCCGTTGACGGCAAAACCCACCAAGTCCGCATCGATTCCATCATCGACGCCGATGTGAAAAACGAAGACTCCAACTATGAAGAAAAATTCTGGCAGGTATTGGACAAAGGCGTTTCAGACGGCCTCTCCTACATTGCCACCCAAACCGTCGCTAATCCCTTCGGCGTGGAACAATTCATCGTCAACGCCGAGCAAACCTTCGCCGGCAGCTTCAAAGCCCTTGGCGGCAGCCAAACCGACTGGCAGGTCTCCAATTCTTTTGAAGCTAAAGTCGGCAGCACGCCCGAAACCTTTGAAAAACGCGTGATTGTTACTACCAGCCGCGATTATCAGGGCTTGGAAGCAGTGAAAGCCGCAGGTCGCGCCTTGTCGGAAAAAATCGCAGGCGTTGCATTTGAAACCTTGCTGGACGCACACAAAGCAGGCTGGCTGCACCGTTGGGAAATCGCCGACGTGGTCATCGAAGGCAGCGACGAAGCGCAACAAGGCATCCGCTTCAACCTGTTCCAACTGTTCTCCACCTACTACGGCGAAGACGCGCGCCTGAATATCGGCCCCAAAGGTTTTACCGGCGAAAAATACGGCGGCGCGACCTATTGGGACACCGAAGCCTACGCCGTGCCGCTCTACCTCGCACTAGCGGAACCCGAAGTTACCCGCAACCTGCTGCAATACCGCCGCAACCAACTGCCGCAGGCGCAACACAACGCGCGCGAACAAGGCTTGGCAGGCGCACTCTATCCGATGGTGACGTTTACGGGCATCGAGTGCCACAACGAATGGGAAATCACCTTCGAGGAAATCCACCGCAACGGCGCGATTCCTTACGCCATCTACAACTACACCAACTACACCGGCGACGAAAGCTATCTTGCCAAAGAAGGCTTGGAAGTCTTGGTCGAAGTGTCCCGCTTCTGGGCGGACCGCGTCCACTTTTCCAAACGCAACGGCAAATACATGATTCACGGCGTAACCGGCCCGAACGAATACGAAAACAACATCAACAACAACTGGTACACCAACACCCTCGCTGCATGGGTATTGGATTACACCCACGAAGCCTTGGCGAAATACCCGCGTCCGGATTTGAACGTGAGTGCCGCCGAGCTGGAAAAATGGGCGGACATCAGCGCGAATATGTACCGTCCGCATGACGAAGAACTCGGCGTATTCGTCCAACACGACGGCTTCCTCGACAAAGACATCCGCCCCGTGTCCGCGCTTTCGCCCGACGATTTGCCGCTCAACCAGAAATGGTCGTGGGACAAAATCCTGCGTTCGCCCTTCATCAAACAGGCGGACGTATTGCAAGGCATCTACTTCTTCGGCGACCGTTTCAATATCGACGAAAAACGCCGCAACTTCGACTTCTACGAACCGATGACCGTTCATGAAAGCTCGTTGTCTCCATGTATCCACTCCATCCTCGCCGCCGAACTGGGCAAAGAAGAAAAAGCCGTGGAAATGTACCAGCGCACTGCCCGCCTGGACTTGGACAACTACAACAACGACACCGAAGACGGCCTGCACATTACTTCTATGACCGGCTCGTGGCTCGCCATCGTCCAAGGTTTCGCCCAAATGAAAACTTGGGGCGGCAAACTCAGCTTCGCACCGTTCCTGCCGAGCGCATGGACAGGCTACGCCTTCCATATCAACTACCGAGGCCGTCTGATTAAAGTCGCCGTCGGCAAAGAAAACGTCGTCTTCACCCTGCTCAAAGGCGAGCCGCTAGATTTGCAGGTGTACGGCAAAGACATCACGCTCAACGGCAGCCACACTGTCGCGTTGGAAAAATAAGGAGGGCACAAAATGACTTTTACCGCAGTCCTATTTGACCTCGACGGCGTCATTACCGACACCGCCGAATACCACTACCGCGCATGGAAAAAGCTTGCCGAAGAACTGGGCATCAGCATCGACCGCAAGTTTAACGAGCAGCTCAAAGGCGTATCGCGCGACGATTCGCTCAAACGCATCCTCGCGCACGGCGGCAAAACCGTCAGCGAAGTCGAGTTTGCCGAACTGACCCGCCGTAAAAACGACAACTACGTCGAGATGATTCAGGCAGTCAAACCCGAAGACGTATACCCCGGCATTTTGCCGCTGCTGGAAGCATTGAGAGCAAACGGCAAAAAAATCGCCCTCGCGTCCGCCAGTAAAAACGGTCCGTTTCTGCTGGAACGCATGGGGCTGACCCACTTCTTCGACGCCATTGCCGACCCTGCCGCCGTCGCGCATTCCAAACCCGCCCCCGACATCTTCCTCGCAGCAGCCGAGGGCGTAGGCGCGGACATCCGCCAATGCATTGGCATTGAAGACGCCGCCGCCGGCGTCGCCGCCATCAAAGCCGCCGGCGCATTGCCCATCGGCGTGGGCAAAGCCGAAGATTTGGGCAGCGACATCGCGCTGGTATCCGACACTGCCGACCTGACCTACGCCTACCTGCAAAACGTATGGGAACAATCAGACAGATAAAATATTAAGGAAGTAAAAGGCCGTCTAAAAAATATTTCAGACGGCCTTTCTGATTTTAGAACAGAATGATAACCCAACTTACGCAACCATAAAGACTGAATACCAACTTTTCAACCATGCTATTCAAATTTATTTGAACGACTTTCTATGACCTGCCAACCTTAACAATCACTATTAAAATGCGCGCCTATGTTCTGTCTCCGCCTGTATGCGGCTTGGGCGACAGCGAGGCTGCATTCGAGTAGGTTGCGGTTTTCGTATTCAGACGCGGTGTGCGGCTCGGCTTGGTTTTGCTTCCAAAGCCGCAGTTGGGCGATGGCGCGGCTCAGGCCGGTATCGTTGCGGAGGATGCCGAGATGGCGTTGGTTGAACGCTTGCAGGGCGGGACGGCTGAAGGTGTTTTGGAGGTCGTCTGAAAAGATACCTGCTTCAACAGAGGGGCTTTCAGACGACCTTTGGGACGGTACAGCTTGGAATGCTTGTCCGTCCGCGATGGTTTGGGCGGCAAGTCTGGCGGTAACGACGCATTCGAGTAGGGAGTTGCTGGCGAGGCGGTTGGCTCCGTGCAAGCCGGTGCAGGCTGTTTCACCTAAGGCGTAGAGCTGCGGCAGGGAGGTTCTGCCGCTGGGGTCGGTTTGGATGCCGCCGCAGGTATAGTGTTGCACGGGGCGGACGGGGATGGCTTGGCGCGTGATGTCCAAGCCGCATTGGGACAGGCAGTGCCGATG